>NZ_LSIA01000313.1:0-660 GCF_001556015.1 Novosphingobium sp. CCH12-A3
CTAGAGCATAATCCGACCGGATAGAATCGCAGGGGGTTCCCAAGGCGCTGGAAATCTGATTCATCCTGTTTGCTGGATGCGGAGGCCAGCAGGCATGGTGAAACCGATATCCGAGGATTTACGGTCGCGGGTGATTGCGGCTGTTGAGGCAGGTCTGTCCCGGCGAGCAGCTGCCGACCGATTTGGTGTCGCGGTCGCAAGTGCCGTGCGCTGGGTCCGTGAATGGCGAGAGAGCGGAACGGCAAGGGCAAAGCCGCAAGGTGGCGACAAGCGCTCCCAGCGGATTGAAGCGTATCGCGACGTGATTTTGACGGCGATCGAGAGCCAGGTCGACATCACCCTTGTCGAGCTGTCCGAGATGCTGAGTGCGAAGCATGGAGCGCTATTCGCGCCGAGCACGATCTGGCGTTTTCTCGACCGTCACTCGATGACCTTGAAAAAAAACGGCGCACGCCAGCGAGCAGGATCGGCCCGACGTGCTCGCTCGGCGGCGGGCCTGGTTCAGGGGTCAACCTGATCTCGATCCTGAAAGACTGGTCTTTATCGATGAGACCGGCGCTTCGACAAAGATGGCCCGGCTTCGCGGGCGGGCAAAACGCGGCACGCGTTGCCGATCCCCGATCCCGCATGGGCATTGGAAGACGACAACCTTCACGGGCG
>NZ_LSIA01000314.1:0-20074 GCF_001556015.1 Novosphingobium sp. CCH12-A3
CGATATGGTGGCATGACCCAATTGAAACTGCCTCCGGAAAACCCGGGACGCTTCACGGTCCTGCTTTTGACGCACCCGACAGAGCGTCTCTGACGGCGTTCAACAGATCCCTCACAAGGAGAGAGGCGGCGATTGCAGCTCGTTGGCTCCTGATCCTGATCAGCAGGAGCAGTGTGCGCCAACGGATGGACGCAGGTGCACTGGCAGCCTTGGCGCCGAAAAGACGCCATCCATGCACCAAGGGCGAGGCAGCAACCGTCAAGCAGTAGAGCAGCCCGCCAGATCGGCCCGCACCATGAAAACGGTGGAAGGCGTGCGTTTCCCGTGCGACGCGCGCCCACCGTGCGCGCAGGCGCTTCACGTCATCTAGTGCGACATGCATGACGGCAAGGTCGGATGAGAACGTCGGCAGATAGCCCATGGATCGCGCACGTATACACCAATCGCGATCCTCCGAGAGGCCCGTCCTGAAGTCACCAACGCGAAAAAACGTCTCTCGCGATGTCAACAGATTGCCGGAAAGCAGAAGGCCATCAAGGCGGAAGCTGCGCGCGACATCAAAGCCGTACAGTAGGTCGAAGAGCTGCGCCGGATTGATCTTATCGGCAGGTAGCGAGCCTACTGATACCTCGACAGGACCGCCGACAACCGCACCAGGTGTAGCAAGCAGTCGCTCGGCCACGCTTAGCCAATCAGGCTCGGGAAGACAGTCGCAATCGAGAAAGGCGATCAAATCACCTCGCGCCGCGCGCGCGCCAGCGTTACGTGCAGGTCCTGCTCCTACAATAGGTGCTTCGACAAAGGTTATGTCCAGCTGATTGAACCGGGCAGTGACGACTTTGACGCCGTCAACACCACAAGCTGAGCGATTGTCGACGACGATGACCTCAAACGATGGCGTAGCGTCAAGGCGGGTAAGCGCCGCGAGGGTGCAAGAGAGACCCACGGAATCGTCCCTATGCGGGATGATGATGCTGAAGCGCGGCGGTGTCACGCCCGCTGCCAGATGTAGTCTCGGCGTTTGCGCCAGTTGCGCCAGCGCCGCTTCAGCCGCTCATATCGCGTCCGCCATTTGCCATCACGCAGGCTGGTCCGGTCGATTGCAAGGCTGGCGCCATCAATATGACGGCTGACGTAAAAGTTAGGGACTGCCTGAATGTTCGCCATAGGCAGATGGAATGTCGGGCACGCCGCTGCAGCTTGCGGCGGTACGATCCAGGGCCACTCGCCTGAGGGCGTTCTGCCGGCACGATGTTCCAGCTGTGCAAAAGTAACGTACTGATCACTGACGCTGTGGTGATCTGCAATGGTGATCCGGGCTTGCCTGAAACTGTCGAGCACAGCCTGGTTCAGTTCAGTTAGCGTGTGATCCTTCCAGAGAGAGCGCTCTTGCTTATCGGGACTGAAGCCGAAGGCGCGTGCGATGGTGTCAAGCAGATCATAGCGCGTTGGATCGATGAAATTGCGCGATGCGATTTCCGTCGCGACGTAATGCCCACTGAACGGTGCGCAGGGATAGTCGATGCCGCCGATGGTCAGCACCATATTGGTGACGACCGGCACCCCATACCATCGTAGCCCAAGGTCGCTCAGGCCCGGAAAGCTGTTGTGATGAATTGGTACTTCATGCCTGAGGTCCGACGGGATGTTGTAGGCATGTCGCACGCCATCTGCCGTCCGCATGATAAGCGGCAACAGGTCGAAGTTGGTGGGTTGCGCCGGTGCGATCCAGCCAAGCCGCTGAGCGATCTGCGTAAGCTCAATATTCGCTCGATCTCCGATTACAGCACCATCATTCAGCATATAGCCTGCGTATCGAAAGATCTGCGCACTTTCGAATGTAGGCGGCATGGATGCAACGGTCGCGGGCGCGAAGATGGTGATCGCGGATCGCAGCTCGCCGCCGGAAAGGGACTGGCGCAGAGTCATCAGGGTTCGATCGACGACCTCATCACAATCCGTGATCGTCCGGCAATCATTGACCTGCAGGGATTTCCACGTGAGACGCCCCACGCATCGCGCATGATTGCGCCAGGCGACGCGGGCGCCGAACACCAGCTCGTCGGGACTATGCCAATAGGTTCCCTTCTGCCGAATGCTGCGACGAATATCGCGGATACGGAGATCGGCATCTGCTGAACTTTGCCCGGTTTCGGAAGCAAACTGACGGATGAAAGCAACGGCTTCCTCAATCCGTTCCGAGCGCGTAAGACGTCGTAACCGCCTGCGCACCGGATCGGATTGAACAAAGCGATCTGCCTCGTTCGTCACATCAGCCCGTCAAACATGCGCGCCTCATCGCGAAGTGGTCTGCGGTTGATGCCATAGACTGCTTCAAGCACTCGTGCTCGCGCCCTGCGATACTCGGGATGGCGCGAAGGTGTGTAGGCGTAGGAAGCCTTTGCATGACGCTTGTCGATGCCTTTGATCGATAGCCCGGGATAGGAGTTAGCCTCCGCCATCAGCTTGTGCCAAATCGGCGTATCCTCCAAGATCGAGAAGTCATTGAAACGGACACGATCAATGTAGCGCTCATTCCGGACGAGGAAATCGGCGGTCATGGAGAGGTCTTCGGCGGTTTCGCCCGGAAATCCCTGAAACATTGTGCAGCGCACGGAAATCCCAGCCTCGCTGGCATGACGAATGAAGGCTTCGTTGCCTTCAACAGATGAGCCCTTATCCATCAGGTCGAGCACATGCTGGCTGCCTGATTCAAGGCCAAAGCTGACCCGACGCATTCCGGCTCGAGCCGCAGCGCGTAGTTCATTTCTGGACAGGCCATTATCTTGCCGACGGTCGACATGGACGGTCCCGATCCACTGAGCGCCCGGTACGGCCGTCTGCACATGTTCGACCAGTCCACGCAAGAGATGTGGGTTTGAATTGAGCTTGAGGTCCAGAAAAAGGAAGTTGGTTGTGGCGCAGCGCCGCGACTGTTCCCGCATTTCATTGAGGACGGATTCGACGCTCCGTGTCCGGAACGTCCTGCCATTTGCAGAAACGACGTCCGAGCAGAACAGGCAGCGCCCCCACTGGCAACCGCGGCCAGTCATGATCGGCACGATCCGCACCGGATAGCGATCCCACGGGAAATCGGTGAAATCTGGAACCGAAGAGCGATCCAATTCTCTAAATGGTGGCGCGGCAGGCGTGCCCCGCCCGTCGCTCAGGGTGATGCCGGGAACCCCGGACATGTCCTGCTCGGCGAGGATGGCGGTGACGAGTTCGGGCGCGACAATATCGGCCTCACCGCCGTAAATTGCGGTCAAGCCGGGAATGGTGCGCCACGCTTCAGTCGTACCCTTCAAGTTGAAGGCTGGGCCGCCCAATAGCACTGGAACGCTGCGCTCCTTCGCTAAGCGGCACAGCTCTACGACGGTTGCGTGATGCTGAAGATAGGCGGACAGCAACAGGATGTCTGGCCGCTGATCCAACGCGCGGCCAACTTCACGGATCACCGTTTCGTGGGGACGCCTGTGATACCAGTAAAACGCCGATCGCATGGCATTGCGGAACATGATGAGGCCTGGAGTCGTCGAGAGGTGCAGAGCCCGCATCCATTTATGATGCAACCGATCCGGCTTTTCGCGCGCTGCGGCTGGGACGTCGTACGCCAGCGGAACGAGCAGATCAACGCGATGCCCGGCATTTCGCAGCGATGCGACCAGCAACCCCACAGCAAGCGTCGGGAATGAAGCGAAATTGTTGAGATCGACGAGGAGAATGCGTTTGCCGTCATTCGAGGACAGGCGCTTCGCACCGCGTCTGGTCACTATGTCCGACAGCGTCACCTCCGCTCCAGTGTGCAGGTGCAATGTCAGACAGGTATCTGATTCGCCGCGGTTTTGGAATACCTGGGCTCAGGACCCATTGATTGGCTGTGCTCCGCCGAGGCGTTCCTTGCCTTGGTTGACCGTGATGACTGGGCCGCAAGCTGGCAGGCAACGCACAAGTCGTTCCAGTTGCTCAACACCGTGGACTGGTGGGCTAAGGCCTCCGAGGGCGTGCGGGGCCGCGTCGGCAAGCCGATCACGCGCAGGCTCGAGAAGGTCGATTTCACGCCTGCACCGCCCAATGGCTATTGGACCGTGACCTTCAAGGCGCGTTACGCGAAGGCGGGGGAAGTGACCGAAACGCTGCAAATGGCGTCGGAAGACGGCGGCTGGAAGGTGACTGCCATAACCGTCGAGTAAGCAGGCAAAGGCCCCGCCCTCTGCGTGAGGCGGGGCCTTTGCGCATCAGTACATGTGCTGGCCGCCGTTGAGCGACATGGTCGAGCCAGTGACGAAACCGCCCTCGTCCGCCGTGAGGAAGGCGACGCCACGAGCAATTTCCTCTGCGTGGCCGAGCCGGCCCACCGGGATCTTGGCAACGATCTTTTCCAGCACCGGCGCCGGCACGGCGGCAACCATGTCGGTGTCGATGTAGCCCGGCGCGATTGCGTTGACGGTCACGCCGTACTTGGCGCCTTCCTGCGCCAGAGCCTTGGTGAAACCGTGGATGCCGGACTTCGCAGCGGCATAGTTGACCTGGCCGTACTGCCCGGCCTGGCCGTTGATCGAACCGATGTTGACGATGCGGCCCCAGCCGCGCTCGCGCATGCCGGGGAACGTGGCCTTGGCCATGTTGAAGCACCCGCCGAGGTTGATGCGCATCACCTCGTTCCAGTCATCGAAGCTCATCTTGTGGAGCACGCCATCGCGCGTGATGCCGGCATTGTTGACGACGATGTCGATCTCACCGACTTCGGCGGCGATCTGTGCGCAGCCCTTGATCGTGGCTTCATGATCGCCCACGTCAAAGCGGTAGGTGGGAATTCCGGTTTCCGCGGTGAAGGCGCGGGCCTTTTCCTCGTTTCCTGCATAGTTGGCGACAACCGTGCGCCCTTGCGCCTTTAGTGCCAGGCAGATCGCCTGACCGATTCCGCGCGTACCGCCGGTAACCACTGCAACTCGCGACATGCTTTACCCTCCATTGTTCCCTCTCGCGGGTAGGGTAGGTTCATGACGGAGATGCGACAAGTTGCCGAATACGTAAATGCTGCAAAAGAACGAGGAAACACAGCGCAGAATTGCTGCAGCAATGAAGCTAATAGTGTCAGATGCTGACCGCGATCAGAAGCGGAACTGCGTCCCGACATAGACGGCCTGATTGTCCTGCTTGCCATCGGTCAGCGGACGCAGGCGATCACGCTCGGGCGAGTAACGCACGCCCGCGGTGACGTTCAGGTTCTTGGTCAGGCGATAGCTGCCGCCAAGGTCCAGTTGGTAATCGCCCTGGCCCTCAAGAGTGCGCGGCGCGCGACCAGCCTGATCGCGGCCTTCGGCTTCGATCCGGGGCGCAAAGCGGCTGGGCGTCGACGCCGGGCCGGAAGCCTTGAACTTGGCCAAATCGGGCATCTCGATCCGCTGCAGGTCATGCAAAGGCGAAGGTGCGGCAGCTGGCGATGCGAAGCTGGCGTAGCCACGGGCCATGCCGAGGTTGAACGCCATCGGCGCGATGCGGACCGGCGAAGCCCCCGGCTGTGCCGTATCGGCCATTGCGGTGCGGACCGCGAAGTTCGACGAATTCAGCGCATCGACACGGACCGCAACGGTAACCGAGCGAGTCGGCCGGGTATCGGTGCCGGTGGGCGTGAAGCGGAACAGCTTGCCGTTCTTGAGCGCACGAACGGTGATTTGCGAAGCAAGGCGTTCGTCAACCGAGGCCGGCGTGAAAGAACCGATGCCACCGCGCGCCGCAAGGCTGACGGGCGCCATGTCGAAACCGCTGGAGAAAGCCGAGGTGACCGTTGGCGAAAGGGCAAGACCCACCACGACCGCCAGCCCTAGCGTCACAGGCGCGCGCAGGCGGCGGCGCATCGCACCCTTACCTGCAGCCCTGTTGCCGTTGCCGACCATGATACGTCCGTTCTACCCCAACCCGGGCTGTAATCCGCCCCATTATGCTACCGAGAGCGGCTTGCCGTCATAACGACTCCGCGCACCACTCGGACTGTTCTGTGCAATACCTCTAATGCGTGAAGGTTTCCAGTCCCACACCAGATAGAAGTAGCGGCGGAAGACTCTTCCTTGTGAGGTGTGGCGCAATATCCACAGGTGCCTGGCAAGCGACTGCGCTTTGCCGCTGTGCAGGACATGTGATGTTCAGTCACGGTTCACGCGGGCCTTGACCATTTGGCCACGCAATTTCGTGCCTCGTTCATCGTGCTTGCCGCATGGCGCGCGCCGGTGATAGAGGCTCTTTCGATCACGCGCGTTCACATGCGCGCAAACCTGCGGCAATGCCCGGAAACGGCATGCCCGCAAGCCAAGGACTGTTTCGTAGTGACCATGACCGTCAAGACCGCGCAGAGCACCCGCAAGCTGATTCTTCGTGGGCTGATGATCGGGACCATGGCCCTGGCTGTCACCGCCTGCGGCAAGAAGGAGCGCCCGCGGGCGGATCTCGCCGCCAGCCAGGTGACCACGATCGGCGCCAACGCCTACCTGTGGCGCGCAACGCTCGATGCGCTTTCGTTCATGCCTCTGCTGCAGACTGACAGCAACGGCGGCGTGATCGTGACCGATTGGTATGCCAACCCCAAGAACCCGGGCGAGCGCGTCAAGGTGACTGTCTCGATCGTCGACCAGGACTTGCGCGCCGATGCGCTGCGCGTTGCCGCCAGCCGTCAGGTCTCGCAGAACGGCCAGTGGATTGATGCCCCTGTCCAGGCCGCCACCGTGCAGAAGCTCGAAGACATCATCCTGAGCAAGGCGCGCGATCTGCGCCGCGCCGCAATCACGGGATAAGGCGCCGGTCCAGAGCAAAGGGCCGGCCTGATCTGCCGAGAGGCGAATCTTGCGTGTCGCGCCAGCGCTCCCTAGAGGAGCGCGCATGACCGAGAACACTGCTCCCGCCAGCTCTGCTCCTGAGCGCTTCGATCCCGCAATCGCCGACACCCGCTGGCAGCAGGTGTGGGACAGCCGCCAGTCGTTCCGCGCCGACGATTCCAGCACCAAGCCTCGCAGCTACGTGCTGGAGATGTTTCCCTATCCCTCGGGCCGCATCCACATCGGCCACGTGCGCAATTACACGATGGGCGACGTACTGGCGCGCTACAAGCGGATGCGCGGATTCGAGGTGCTGCACCCGATGGGGTGGGACGCCTTCGGCATGCCGGCGGAAAACGCCGCCATGGAAAAGGGCGTCCACCCCGGTGGCTGGACGCGCGACAACATCGCCAACATGAAGGCGCAGCTGAAGCGCCTTGGCTTCGCGCTCGACTGGAGCCGCGAGATCGCGACCTGCGAGCCGGAGTATTACGGCCACGAACAGTCACTTTTCCTCGACCTCTTCGCAGCCGGCCTGGTCTACCGCAAGGAATCGACGGTCAACTGGGACCCGGTCGACATGACCGTGCTGGCCAACGAGCAGGTGATCGACGGACGCGGCTGGCGTTCGGGCGCTCTGGTCGAAAAGCGCAAGCTCAACCAGTGGTTCCTCAAGATCACCGACTTTGCCGACGAATTGCTCGAAGGCCTCTCGACGCTCGACAAGTGGCCCGAGAAGGTCCGCGTGATGCAGGAGAACTGGATCGGCAAGAGCCAGGGCCTGCAGTTCCGCTTCGACCTTTCCAATGGCGAGAGCGTGGAGGTCTACACCACCCGCCCCGACACGATCTTCGGCGCAAGCTTCGTTGCCGTCGCTGCGGACCATCCGATCGCGCAGGGTGTCGCGGCGGTAAACTGCGAAGCAGCCAATTTCATCGCGCTGTGCAAGAAGGGCGGCACCACCGCCGCCGAACTGGAAACGGCCGAGAAGCTGGGCTTCGACACCGGCATCGGCGCGAAGCACCCGCTGACGGGCAAGTACCTGCCGGTCTACATCGCCAACTTCGTGCTGATGGAATACGGCACCGGTGCGATCATGGCCGTGCCGGGGCACGACCAGCGCGACTTTGATTTCGCCACCAAATACGGCCTGCCGATCCTCCGGGTGGTTGCCTCCGATCCGGCAGATGCCGACAAGCCTTTTGCCGGTGAAGCCGAGGCCGGCGACGGCGTTCTGGTCAACTCCGACTTCCTCAATGGCATGAACGTCGCCGAGGCCAAGGCTGCGGTCATCGGCCGCGCACAGAGCGAAGGCTGGGGCGAAGGCAAGACGGTGTGGCGCCTGCGCGACTGGGGCGTCTCGCGCCAGCGCTATTGGGGAACGCCGATCCCGTTCGTGCACTGCGAGGTGTGTGGCGTTGTGCCGGTGCCCAAGAAGCAGCTGCCCGTGACCTTGCCCGAGGATGTCAGCTTCGACGTGCCCGGCAACCCGCTTGACCGGCATCCGACGTGGAAGCATGTCGATTGCCCGCAATGCGGCCATCCCGCCCGGCGCGAGACCGATACGCTCGACACTTTCGTCGATTCGTCGTGGTACTTCCTGCGCTTTGCCAGCCAGCCGGAAGATCGCCCGTTCGATCCCGAAGAAATCAACCGCTGGATGCCGGTGGAGCAGTACATTGGCGGGATCGAGCATGCGATCCTGCACTTGCTTTACGCGCGCTTCTGGACCCGTGCGCTCGCCCGCATCGGCAAGATCGAGGTGACGGAACCGTTCGGCAGCCTGTTCACCCAAGGCATGGTCACGCACGAGACATACGAGCGCCGGAATCCCGAGAATGGTCAGCCGGTGTTCTACTCGCCCACCGAAGTTGAACGCAGCAGTGATGGCGCAACGCTGAAAGCTGACGGTGCGCCGGTCGAGGTCGGCCGGGTCATCAAGATGTCCAAGTCCAAGAAGAACGTCGTGGACCCGGACGAGATCGTAGCAAAGTACGGTGCTGACGCGATCCGCTGGTTCATGCTGTCGGATTCTCCGCCCGAGCGCGACCTGCCGTGGTCGGAAGCCGGGATCGAGGGTTGCGCACGCTTCGTTCAGCGTTTGTGGCGCCTGTTCGGCCAGTACGACGCTGCCGCAGTGGGTGAAGACAAGGCGCTGGACCGCAAGGCGCACCAGACCGTCCACGCGGTTGCCTCCGACATCGAGGCATTGGGCTTCAACAAGGCCGTGGCGCGGATCTACGAACTGACCGGCGCGATTGAAAAGGCTGCGCCTTCGGCCAGCCGCTCCGCCGCGATCAGGAAGGTCCTGCTGCTCGTCGCGCCGATGATGCCGCATCTTGCCGAAGAAGCGCATGCGCGCTTCGGTACCGGCTTGATCGCCGACGAGGCCTGGCCCGAAGTCGATCCGGCATTGCTGGTCGATGATGAAGTCACCGTTGCCATCCAGGTCAAGGGCAAGCTTCGCGATACCCTGACTGTGGCCAAGGGGACGCCGAAGGAAGACCTCGAACGCCTTGCCCTCGCTTCCGAGAAAGTGCAGCGTGCACTTGAAGGGGCGGAAGTGAAGAAGGTGATCGTCGTGCCTGACCGTCTGGTGAATCTTGTCGCCTGAGCGCCTCGTCCGGATTCTCGCGCCGCTTGCGCTGCTCTCCGGTTGCGGTCTGCAGCCAATGTACGCAGGCGGCGGCAAGGGCGAGGTGGCGCGGGCGCTTGCCGACGTCACCATCTCGCCGATCGAGGGGCAGTCCGGCTGGCTTGTCCGCAATGCGCTTGTCGACCGATTGGGCGCTGGCGCGGCAGGGACCGGCGCCCGCTATCGTCTTGATGTCCGGCTGGACGATCGCGTGGAGGGGCTTGGCCAGCTTTCCAACGACGCCATCACGCGCGAACGCCGTACCCTGCGCGCCCGCTACCAGCTGGTTGACACGCAGAACGGTGAGGTCGTCCTTGATGCGACCGCGGGATCGGACGCCGGGTTCGACGTGGTCAACAGCGAATACGCGGTGATCGCGGCCGAACAGACGGCGCTTGAAAACCTGTCACAGGAAGTGGCCGACCAGATCGTCACACGCGTCTCGGTCCGCCTGCGCAAGCGCTCCTGAGACGGGGCGTGAAGGTTACCCAGAAAAACTTTTCGGCAAGTGCGGCGCGCGCGGTAAATGACTGCCGCATCTTCTATTTCTGCGGGCCGGATGAATCCGGTGCCAGCGATGCCGCCGCGAAGATCGCAGGCATGTTGGGCGAGGCCGAGAAGGTCGATCTGAGCGGAGCCGAACTCAAGCGCGACCCGGTGCGCCTCGCCGACGAGGCGCGCTCGGTTTCGCTGTTCGGCGACAGGCGGATCATCCATGTCCGGGCGACCGGCGACGATGCGCACGACGCCGTCGAAACCCTGCTGCAAAGCCCTGTCGACGGCTGGCCTGTCCTGATCGTCGCCAGTTCGGCCACGGACAAGTCGCGCATTGCGAAATTGCTGGAAAGCCGCGCCGATGCGCTGGTCGGCATGTTCCATCCGCCAGACCTCAAATCGGTCGCCAGTGCGATCCGGAGTTCGGCCGATGCGATGGGTGTGCGCATGACGGACGAGCTGTCGGAGCGAGTCGCGCGCGCGACTGCGCTCGATACGCGCATGGCCCGAAGCGAGCTTGAAAAGATCGCTCTCTATCTCGATGCCAGCCCGCAGGCGCCGCGAACAGCGACGGCGGCTGACCTCGACGAAGTCTGCGCCGTCAGCGAGGACGACGGCATGATGCCGTTGGTCAACGCCGTTCTTGGCGGTGAGGTGCGGCGCATTCCCGCCGAGCTATCCCGCATGCGCGAACAGGGCATGAACCCGGTCGGGCTGGTCCTCGCACTTGAACGCCGCGCCGGGCAGTTGGTCCAACTCGCTGGTCGGCTTGGGGAACGCGGAGACGTAAATGCTTTCATGCAACAGGAAAGCGATGCGCGTCGGGTGTTTTTCCGTGACCGCGCCGACCTGACCCAGCAGCTCAAGCGCTGGCGCGGTCCGCGGCTAGTCCGCCTGTGCCAAAGACTCGTTCAGCTGCATCGCGTGCTGATTGCCGACAACAGGAACGGGGAACTGGCGCTGGCTCAGGGCCTTACGGAAATTGCGCGGGCCGCAGCACGATGATGTCTGGCGCAATGCCTTCGTTTTCAGGTGCCCCTGTGGCATAGAGGCTAGGAAAATCCTTGCCCGGCGGACGGCATCACTGTCCTAGAGTGGAGCCGCAAGTCAGGTTTGGTGACGGCAGGGATCGGGCCCGAGCGACAGGGGTTCATGTTGGCGGAGGGCCTTCAGGTGCTACGATGCCCGGCCACGAAAGCCTGGAGACCACACAGATCTCCACCCGGGTCTCGGCCTTGAAGCTTCCCGATATCCACGCCGCCGCGCCTCCCGGCGCGCCTTGTCCTTGACCGCCATGTTCGATGCCGCGCTCGATAGCGAAGGCGGGAGGCTGCATGGCGCATGCTATCCGCGCGCGTTCCTCTGCGTCGCGCATCCAGCCAAGAACCGCCACAAGGGCAGATCCGCCGTTCGTACGCAACCCGCAGCCGCCCTATGCACGCCAAAATGCCCGGCTCGGCTCGCTTGGGAAAAGCCTCGTCAGTGTCGCTGGAGTGCGTCAAGCGGATCGATTGTCCGCATCGGAGGCGGCTATGTGGATGAACGGGTTACTGCAAGCGGCTTGCCGCCACCCGCGCCATTGCCCGCCGCCTCAGGTAGTCGGCCTCAATGTCCGAACCTTCGGCTTGTCCTCCCATAATACCCAGCGCCGCGCCCAGGCCATGCGCGGCGAGTTCTCCCAGCGCGGCGTCGGTGTCCTGTCCCAGTTCAGCCGCCAATGTCTTGAGCACGCGCGCCATCTCGGCGAACTCCACTTCGCTTTCCCACGCCGCCTTGCATTCCTCGCGGCGAACGAAGCTGTCGCGCATCTCGAAGCCCATGACCATTCTCCTCTCGCGGCGGACCAACCCGCCATGAGGAGAAGCTGTCAGGCCTCGGCAAACTCTCGCTTAACCGACCGCAGCGCACCTTGCCGGAACCGCGCAATGGTTAAGCGGTAAGATTCCTGTCAGCCGAGTCTTACCGGAGACGGATCGCCACGCTCCTCGATCAGCTTTGCCCGCGCATTCGCCCGGCAGCGCAGGTAGTCGGCCTCGACATCGCGCCCGGCCAGTTGTGCAAGGTGACTGAGCGCTACGCCGAGCCCGCGTTCGGCAAGCACCCCCAGCATCGGCTCGACTGGCACGGCAAGCTCCGCCGCCAAGGCCTTCAGGGCCCGCACCATCTCCGCAAATTCGAACTCCGTCAGCCTTGCGGATTCGTATTCTTCCTTGCGCAACAGGGCCTTGCCGAGGTCAAAGGTCATGGGCCAACTCCTCCAGGCAGGATATGGCCCTTGAGATCAGTTGGACAAGCCGCCGCATCCTTGCATAGACGACGGCAACTCGGGGGATAGACGGTGACGGCAATTGCGCCCGCGATGGGCACGACGGAAGTGTTCCTGATCGCGCTGACGATCATCCTCGCCGTACCCTATCTGGTCTGGCGCCTGCTGCGAACCGACTACTGGGCGCCGCTCGTCGTCGTGCAGATCATCGGGGGCATCCTGCTTGGTCCAGGCGTGCTGGGTGCGGCATTTCCTGACTATTACGCCTTCGTCTTCAACCCGCAGGTCATCGGTTCGCTGAACGGCATCGCCTGGTGGGCGGTGATGATGTTCGTCTTCGCGGCGGGGCTTGAGCTTGACCTGACCGATGCCTGGGCCAATCGCCGCGAAACCGCAATCACCGCTGCGGGCGCACTGATCACGCCGCTGCTGTTCGGCGCGGCTGCTGCCGCATTGCTCCTGCAGACGCCGGGCTGGATCGGCCCCAAGGGCAGCTATGCGCAAGTCGTCCTCGGCATCGGCATGGCCTGCGCCGTCACCGCGCTGCCGATCCTCGTCCTGCTGATGGAAAAGCTCGGTATCTTCCGCGAACCCTTGGGCCAGCGCATCCTGCGCTACGCCAGCCTTGATGACGTGGCGATCTGGGGCGTCCTCGCGCTGATCTTGGTCGATTGGGAGCGCGTCGGGCGTCAGGGCATCTTCCTTGCGACCTTCGCCGTGGCCTCGTGGGCCGTGCGGGCCCTGTTCCGCCGCCTGTCCGAGAACGATCGCTGGTACGTCTCGCTGATCTGGCTTGCCATGGTCGGCTTTGCCGCGGACTGGTCCGGCCTGCACTTCATGGTCGGCGCGTTTCTAGCAGGGGCGGTGCTCGATGCGCAGTGGTTCACGCGCGAGCGGCTCGACGGCTTCCGCCAGTTCCTGTTGCTTGCCGTCATGCCGGTGTTCTTCCTCTCGACGGGTCTGCGCACCAAGTGGGACGTCGGCGGCCTTGCCGTGTTTGGCGCCGCCTTCCTGTTCCTCGTCGCCTCGGTCGCGGGCAAGCTTGTCGGCGTGCGCATCGCCGGACGCCTGCTCGGCTGGGCCAGGGGCGAGGCCTCGATCATCGGCTGGCTGCTGCAGACCAAGGCGCTGATCATGATCATCTTCGTCAATGTCCTGCTCGACAAGGGCATCGTCACCAACGAGACCTTCACCGCCTTGCTGCTGATGGCGGTGATGAGCACGATGCTGACCGTCCCGCTGGTCACCCCCAGGCTGAAGGCGCTGGCCAAGCCAACGCTCCATTAACGCCGGCGCGATAGGATCGGCGGCATGGAACCCGTCGATCTTCTCATGGCTGGCGTTGCCGCACTCGTGCTCGGCATGTGCTGGTGCCTGTACCACGGCGTCACGCTGCTCACTGGCTCGCAGGTCGCCGTCGCCCATGTCTGGCGCGGCGGCTACAGCGATCTCGAGCGGCTGGACGACTTCGTCCACCTGCAGCAATCGATCGGCACCCTGCGCGGCTTCGACATCCGCGATGGCGAGGGCAAGCGCTGGATCGAGGACGAGGTCGTCTTCGAAACAGCCGAGGGCACCCGCGTTCATGCCATGGTCGGTCGGCAGGTGCAGCGGTCGTGGAAGCCCTCCAGCGTGTTCCGCATCTGGTACCGCCGCGATGATCCGCAGCGCGTCACTGCCTATGGCCCGGGATACTGGTTCACGATGGCCCTGCTAACCTCCGCTGCGCTCTATGCCACGTTCGCCTGGGGCATAGACTGGGCGCGAACTGGCCAGCCCCCACAATGGCTGGTCGATCTTTCGGCCGCCGAAGTCTCGCACAAGTAAGAGTGGCGCAGGCGCGCAATCTCGCTTCTCCTGTCGCAAAATACCGGAGAGGCCCTGCATGTCCGTCATCGACCCCGTCACCCGCCTGATCGCCATCGAGGAAATCAAGCAGCTCAAGGCGCGCTATTTCCGCTGCATGGACACCAAGGACTACACTGGCCTGCGTGCTGTCTTTGCCGACGACGCGGTGTTCGATGCCTCCTGCTCGCTCTCCATCGAACCCGCTGAGGACGCGGAGAACTGGACGCATGCGGGCGGTGACGCCATCGCCGCCTTCGTCGAGGCCGCAGTCGCCCCCTTGCGCACCGTCCACCACGGCCACTGCCACGAAATCGAACTGCTCTCCGAAAGCGAAGCGCGCGGCGTCATCGCCATGGAGGACCAGATCTGGGACGCCGACGGCAAGCCTTTCCTCCACGGCATGGGCCACTACCACGAAACCTACCGCAAGGAGGCAGGCGGCTGGAAGATCGTGACGAGCCGCATAAGCCGCCTGCATGTGATCGTCGGCGAGTAACTTGGGCGCA
Source organism: Novosphingobium sp. CCH12-A3 (assembly GCF_001556015.1). Classification (NCBI taxonomy): domain Bacteria; kingdom Pseudomonadati; phylum Pseudomonadota; class Alphaproteobacteria; order Sphingomonadales; family Sphingomonadaceae; genus Novosphingobium; species Novosphingobium sp. CCH12-A3. Next base: position 14,563 of record NZ_LSIA01000314.1, read on the forward strand.
TCCGGCGTGGAATGACTGCGCACGATCTGCCATAGCGCTGGCGTGAACATCGCCGACACCGCATTCCCGGAATCCGAAATCCTCGATCGTCTCCACGCGATATTCGGCTTCAACGCCTTTCGCGGCGTGCAAGCGGACGTGGTCGAGCGCGCGCTGGCGGGTCGCTCGACGCTCGCCGTCATGCCCACCGGCGCGGGCAAGTCGCTGACCTATCAGCTGCCAGCCGTCATGCTGCCGGGCACCTGCGTCGTCGTCTCGCCGCTGATTGCGCTGATGCATGACCAGCTGCGCAGCGCCACCGCCAACGGCATCCGCGCCGCCACGCTGACCAGCGTAGATATTGACCGGGGCCAGACCATCGACCGGTTCCTGTCGGGCGATCTCGATCTGCTCTACGTCGCCCCCGAACGCGCCAGCCAGCCGCATTTCCTCGAGATGCTCATCCGCGGCCGCGTCGCCATGTTCGCCATCGACGAGGCGCACTGCGTCTCCGAGTGGGGCCACGACTTCCGCCCCGATTACCGCCTCCTGCGTCCGCTGATGGACGCTTTCCCGGACGTGCCGCGCCTCGCGCTGACTGCCACTGCTGACCGCCACACCCGCGCCGACATCCTCACCCAGCTGGGCATCCCGGAAGAGGGCCTGATCGTTGCCGGGTTTGACCGGCCCAACATCCGCTACGCCATCACGGCGCGCGACAATCCCTTGCGCCAGCTGATGACGGTCATCGCCGAAAACCCCGGCCCCGGCATCGTCTATGCCCCCACCCGCGCGCAGGTGGAAAAGCTCAGCCAGCAGCTGCAGGCCAGCGGTCGCCCCGTCCTGCCCTATCACGCCGGGCTCGATCCGCAGGTAAGGGCCGACAATCAGGCGCGCTTCGTCGCCTCCGAAGACATGGTCATGGTGGCGACGGTCGCCTTCGGCATGGGGATCGACAAGCCCGACGTGCGCTTCGTTGCCCACGCCGCATGCCCGAAATCGATCGAAAGCTATTACCAGGAAACCGGCCGTGCCGGGCGCGATGGCGATCCTTCCGTGGCAGTCATGCTGTGGGGCGCAGAAGACTTCATGCGCGCCCGCCAGCGCCTCGCCGAAGTCGAAGAGCACCGCCGCGCCGGCGAACGCACGCGGATCGATGCGCTCGCGTCCTTGGTCGAAACCCCGCACTGTCGCCGCGCCCTGCTGCTGCGCCACTTCGGCGAAAACCCGCCACCGTCATGCGGCAATTGCGACAACTGCCTGGAAGCCCCGCGCGTCACTGATGCTACCGAGGTTGCCCGCAAGCTGCTCTCCGCCGTCTACCGCACCGGACAGTCGTTTGGCTTCGGCTACATCGAGAAAGTTCTCACGGGTGTTGCCGACGATCGCGTGACCCAGCGCGGGCACGACCAGCTTTCCGTGTTCGGCATCGTAACCGGCGATGAAGCCCCCCTGCTGCGCCCGCTCGCCCGCGCCCTGCAGGCAAGGGGTGCCTTGGTGGCCACGGAACACGGCGGCCTTGCCCTGGGCGGCGATGCCCGCGCCATCCTGAAGGGCGAAGCGGACGTGCCCCTCGTCCTCGTGCCGAAGAAGGAAGGCCGCTCAGGTCGCCGCCGCAGCGGTACAGGGGCGGCACTGAACCCTGTGGGCGATCCCCTGTTCGATGCCCTGCGCAATCTTCGCCGCGATCTCGCGCGCGAAAATGGCGTGCCCCCTTACGTCATCTTCCACGATTCCGTGCTGCGCGAGATGGCGGCTACGCGCCCGGGCAGCCTCACCGAACTCGGCCAGATCGGCGGTGTCGGCTCGCGCAAGCTTGATGCCTATGGCGATCGTTTCCTCGAAGTGATCCGGCAGTGGTAAGCTGAAAGCAAAACCCCCTCCCGGTCAGGGGAGGGGCATGCTCAGTTGATCGTGCCCGAGGCAATCGGCTCGGCCGGATCGTGCAGGGGCTGCCCCCGCGTCTTCCACAGCGAATAGGCGACGCCCCCGGCAATCAGCGCGAAAGTGACGCCAAGGCTGAGTACCGGCGGGAACTTGTCACCGAAGATCTTCGAGCCGATGAACACCAGCACGGCGGCCAGCGCATACTTGAGATAGGCGAAGCGGTCGATCATCGCAGCCAGCGCAAAATAGAGTGCGCGCAGGCCGAGGATCGCCATGATGTTCGAGGTATAGACGATGAAGGTATCGGTCGTGATCGCAAAGATCGCCGGGACCGAATCCACCGCGAACACAAGGTCGGCAAGGTTGATGACCACCAGCGCCAGGAACAGCGGCGTAGCGGCGTTGACCATCTTGCCGGTCTTCTCGTCCGGCACCTTCACGAAGAAGTGCTGGTCATGCAGCTCCTTGGTCACGCGCATGTGGCGGCTGATCCAGCGCACCGCGGGATTGTTGCCGATGTCCGGGTCATGGTCGTTGGCGAAGAACATCTTGATGCCGGTGAACACCAGGAACGCGGCAAAGATGTACAGAACCCAGTAGGCCTGTTCGACCAGCGCGGCGCCGCCTGCGATCATCGCGCCGCGCAGGAATATCACGGCGACGATGCCCCACAGCAGGGCACGGTACTGGTACTTGGGCGGAATGGCGAAGAACGTGAAGATCAGGCTGATCACGAAGACATTGTCGATCGACAGTGCCTTCTCGATGAAGAAGCCGGTGTAATACTTCATCCCCAGGTCCGCGCCCTTCTCGGCCCAGACCCACGCGCCGAACAGCAGCGCGATGGTGACGTAGAACGCCGTCAGCTTCAGCGACTCACCGATGCCCATGGCCTTGTCCTCCTTGTGGAGGACGCCAAGGTCAAACGCGGTCAGCGCCACGACAAGGCCGAGGAAGGCTAGCCAGAACCACGCAGGCGTGCCCAGCCAGTCTGCGAAAAGGAACTCCATCAGTCAGACTCCTTGTGCCCCCGCACGTCCCGCAATTGCCTCGGCAATGCTCGGGCCGCGGGGGCGTTCCTCTGTGTCAGACTGTTGCCAAGGACGCCGGAAAACCAGCGGCTTCGGGACGGCGCAGGAACAGTGCCGCAAGCCGCGCCTTCACGGCGTTCTTGAGGCTGCGCAGCCGCAGCACATCCAACGGGTCGCGTGCGATGCGCAGCGCATCGTCCAGCTTCTGGTGACGCTCCATCAGGCGGAAGTAACGATCGGACATTGAAAGTTCCCTTGTCGAAACGGTTGCGTTCGATCGGGAATGCCGAAGCCCGCGAGGCCAAAGTCGGAAACGAGGGGAAGAGACCCGGACCCGCATGACATCGGCATTACCGATGCGGTCCGACATCACGAAGCGCACTGCCGCTATGGCTAGAACGCCGCGCCAGAGGGGCCCGGTCCGCATGAGCAATGTGGAGGGATTTGGTCCGGATTGCAAGAGGGCACGTTGAGCGGGGTCGTTCAGGTAGGTTTCCCTGAAAGGGGTGGCCACCGTCGATCTTCTGCTGGAAACTCCCGGCTCGGCAGGCATAATTCCATCGTCAGTCAGCCAGATCCTGCCATGGACCAACCCCAGCTACACCCGTTCTGGGGCGAACATGCCACATCGCTCAATCACCAGTGCTGCCTCGCAAGTTGTCGCCACGGGCAGCGCGCCAGTTTGGCGAGTTGCGGATGATCGTCTGGGCCGACAGGTGGTGAGGGGGGTCTTCCTGCGGAGCCCGGTTCGTGCCGACGAATCATCCCTCGAAGCGTGGCTCGGCATCGGCAAACCCGTCCCGGGACATGGCGCCGCGGAGCACCTGCCACAGAAATATCCAGCAAAACAATGTCTTTTCTCTGGATCGGCGTTGGCATCTCCGGTCCACGGGTAGAAAGGCTTCATGGGCGATGCGCCGTGAAAGGCCGCCAACTCCACAAGCGCTCGGATGGCTCTAAAGAAACATGTGATAATTGCACTTATCACATAAGCAGATTTGACCGTTCTTTATAAGGTGGGCTACAAGCGCGGCTGAGGAGCGAGGCGCGTCGTGAGCACCGAAACCGCCCGGGAAGGGCCAGAAATCCCCGTAGCGCCGCCTGAGGCTGTCCTGCCGGCCGTCAGGGCGCCGGCCGACCTTGCGTGGACGATCGTGCAGATGCGCGCCGGCGAGCGCATCACCGTCAACGAGGGCCTGATCGCCGCCTATCAGGCCGCTTCATCGCCCCATAGCATCCGTGCGCTCAAGTCCGACGTCGAGGCGTTCGATGCGTGGTGTAGGCGCAACAACCGGATTGCACTGCCGGCCACGCCCGAGACCGTGGCCGATTATCTCGACGCGCGGGCCGGGAAGGGGAGCCGGCCGGCCTCGCTATCCCGCTACAAGGCGTCGATCGCCAAGATCCACCAGCTGCTCGAGCTCAAGGATCCGACGCCGGCGCCGCTGGTGAAGCTGCGGCTCCAGACGGTGCGCCGCGAGAAGGGGGCTGCGCAGAAGCAGGCGCGGCCGCTGCGGTTCAAGGGCCCGGTGCGCGACGTCGAGCGCGACAAGGCGCGGGGGCTCAACATCCGCGCGCTGCTCGAGAGTTGTGGCGAGGATCTGCCGGGGCTGCGTGATCGGGCGCTGCTATCGGCCGCTTATGACACCGGGCTGCGCGCCTCCGAACTGGTGGCGGTCGCCATTGAGCATATTGAGGAGGCGATCGATCCCGAAGCGCGGCTGCTGCAGATTCTGCGTCATAAGGGCGATCAAGACGGGGAGGGGGCGACCGCCTACCTCAGCCCGCGCACCGTCGCGGCGATCGCGGCGTGGACCGAAGCGGCGGGGATCACGACAGGGCCGCTGTTCCGGCGGGTGCAGGTGCGGCGCTACAAGGCGCGGGCAGCCGTGCGCGGTCGGCCGATCGACAGCATCTCGGGCCGGGAGACGTGGGATCTGCGCAAGACGCTGTCCAAGCCGGCGGTGAAGGCGCGCGTCGAATATGACATCGGCACCGTGGCGCTGCACCCGGGCTCGATCGGACCAATCTTTCGGTCGATCATCGGCCGCGCGTTCGACCGTGGCGCGCTGCCCGATTTGACGGCGGACGATCTGGCGCGGTTGCTGAAGGGGATCAGTGCGCACTCGACGCGGATCGGGCTCAATCAGGACCTGTTCGCCAGCGGGGAGGATTTGGCCGGCATCATGGACGCGCTGCGGTGGAAGTCGCCGCGGATGCCGCTCGCTTATAATCGCAATCTCGCGGCAGAGCAGGGGGCGGCGGGGCGCCTTATGGCGAAGATTGGCTAGTCATGACGGCCTAAATAGGTCTTTGGATGATGCCGTGCGACCACACGACGGCGGCAGGTAGATCGAGGGATTTGCGCAGCGGCAAGAACCGGAGAAGGGAGGCTGAGCCCCCGGGGTCTTGAGCTACAACGTTAAGCCTAAGAAACGGGCAGGGGCCTGGTAGCGCGTAGTGTATGAGCGAAGCCACCATCGCTCAAACTCATCAGCACAGTCCAATTTCGAAGAGGAAACAAGAAAGTGGTTCCGGAAACGGTATGGATCTTATCCTGTGTAAACGCTCGCGCTAAATGGCGGCGTTCTGATCGCGCTATTTGTCAGTTGCCG
>NZ_LSIA01000315.1:0-59486 GCF_001556015.1 Novosphingobium sp. CCH12-A3
AGTGCCGGCCTGTCACGCCGGAGGTCGCGGGTTCGAGCCCCGTCACTCGCGCCACGTCAGATGCGATGCAAAGGGCGCCTCAGGGCGCCCTTTCGCGTTCAGAGCGCCTAACCCTTGAATGGCGCGGTGTCGAAGTAATCGCGCCACTTCACGATCTTGCCGTCAAGCACCTCGAAAATGCCCATGAGGCGCAAGGATACGAAAGTCTCGCCTGCAGCGTTGATCATGTGGTCAACTCGCTCGGTCAGGACCGTATTGCCGTTGGCAGCAATCGCCAGCATGTCGACCTTGATGCGCGCAATCCCCATGTCGTTTTCGAAGCCTGCGACCAGCGCAAGGCCTTGCTCGATGCCGATGGTGTGGGTCATCCCCACGTTTTCGTAGTCGGTCTGCTCTGTGAAGTATTCCCGCACCGCAGCGGCAAATCCGCCGGGTTGCTCCCACATCGCGCAGAAGGCTTCGACGGTTTCAATTGGACCAGGCATGCCATTCTCCCCTTGCGTTAGGCAAAAGGGTAAGGAATCGCGTTGCACTGTCCAGCAACCTTTGCGCTCAACCCCAGCGGCCGGTTTCCATCCAGATCAGGAAGCGCCGCAGCGGCAGGAGCCAGACGGTTCCAAGCACGATGTAGGCAAGGGTCTGCAGCAGGACGTGCCATTGCCCGATGACGCCGGACAAAGCAGCGACGCCCAACGCATATACGATCAGGCCCAGGACCAGACCGAGAATGCCAATGGGCTTGCGCCAGGTCGGCTTGTAATCTTCCCTCACCTTTGGCGCTCCCACGGACCATAGATTCGCGTCGGCGTTACCACGGCATGCAGCGGCGCGTCATGCGCCTCGCGGGGCAGGTGCTCGACCAGCTGGCAGTCCCAGGCAAGGCCGATGGGAAGGGTGGACGGATGCGCTTCAAGCCAGCGGTCGTAATGACCGCCGCCCTGGCCCAGGCGCCCACCATCGGCGCTGAAAGCAACCAGGGGCACGAACAGCACTTCGGGCACGACCTCCGCGGCATCCTCTGCTGGTTGGACTATGCCCTTCCACGGTCCGGGCGCGAGCAGTTCGTCCACCCACGGCGAACTCCACTCGCGAAACACCATCGGCGACGAGCGGTCGGCAAACCACGGCAGCGCGATCTTGTGACCGGCCTCATGCAGCACCTGCGCGTAGGCGGTTGCCGGTGCCTCTGCCGGGCCGGCGAGATAGATCCCGACGGTCGCGCCTTCCGGTACCATCGCCATGACGGGCGAGGGCGGCCGGCGGAACATCAGCGCCTTCACGCGGGCATCGAGCGCTGCGACGTGGGCATTGCGCCGCGCTCTAAATTCGGTGCGCAACGCATTCTTGGCTTCCACAAGGTGCTCCGGACAGAAAGGAGGGGGTGACGGGCCCACCATGGGTCGTTTGCTCGGAAAATCCTCTGACGCCTCGACGTCAGGTGGGGACCGCTTGCCCGGGACCAGGATCCCAGACAGGGGCAGCCCCCTTGGATTGCTTATAGCCTCAGGGATGTTCATGCGGCTCGTGCCGGGCAGATCCCGTCACGACCTAGTTAGGCGCTGACTGGCCCTTGCTCAAGGGCGGCAGCGAGTTTTTCGATGCGTTCTGCCAATGCGTTGACGCGATCGACCATGGCAGGGTCGATTTCTGTGCTTTCGATCGAGGCGGGAGCGGGCGTTACCGGTTGTGCGGCATCAGGGGCAGGAGCGCTCTTGTGCGCTTCGTGCAGCTCGTCTGCCATCATCAATGCCGCGAACAGAAGCATCCGCGTCTCGCTTTGCTGGCCACCGATCTTGCGAGCACGTTCGTCGACCATGCGGCCGAGCATCTCGATATGGGCTTCCTCGCCGTCAGCGCAGGACACCGCGAAGTTGCGGCCGCCGATCGGTAGACTGACGTTGCTCATGACAGGGGGCTCATGATCGGGGGCTCATTTCGGAAGACCTGCCAGCAACAGATCAAGCTGTCGCAATTCCTGGGCGACCGTGTCCTTCAGGCGTCGATGACGAACCTTGAGCAGCGCCAGCTCTTCGCCCGCTGCAACCCCTGTGGTTCCCTGTTGCGCGACCGCTCCTTCGACCCGCACGAGCGCCTGCTCAAGCCGGTCCAGAGCGGCGCCGAGTGCTTCCGTCGCCATGGCTTGGCACGCTAGCACAATCGCATGGACGCGCAACACCATGGCAGGACTGCGCCGGGGAAAGTCGGGCGCAGAAGCTCATATTGTGCATCTGCAATAAAGAAGCCGCCCTGCCAGCCTTGACCCTCGGCCCCATGGTGACCAAAGAGACCCCGCTCCGAATCACCGGATTCATGCGGCCACAGCCGTTCGGCCGCTCGCAGGGAAGGGCTTTTTCAGCATGACACGCGATTCCACCGCGCTGGCTCCCATGGCCAACGCGATCCGTGCGCTTGCCATGGACGCGGTTCAGGCAGCCAATTCCGGTCACCCCGGCATGCCCATGGGCATGGCCGACGTGGCGACGGTGCTGTGGACGCAGTTCCTGAAGCACGATCCTGCCGCGCCGAAGTGGTCCGACCGTGACCGCTTCATACTGTCGGCCGGTCACGGCTCGATGCTGATCTATGCGCTCCTTCACCTGACGGGCTACGAAAGCCCGACGATGGAGGACATCCGCAAGTTCCGCCAGATCGATAGCGTCTGCGCCGGTCACCCCGAGAACTTCCTGATCCCGGGCGTCGAATGCACCACCGGCCCGCTGGGGCAGGGCCTTGCCATGGCCGTCGGCTTCGCAATGGCGGAGCGTCATCTCAACGCGCAGTTCGGTGATGACCTGGTTGACCACCACACCTGGGTTGTCGCCGGTGACGGGTGCCTCATGGAAGGCATCAACCACGAAGCCGTGGGCCTTGCCGGGACGCTCAAGCTCGGCCGCCTCAATGTCCTGTGGGACGACAACAAGATCACCATCGATGGCGACACGTCGCTGTCGACCACCGAAGACATCCTCGGACGCTACACTGCTTCAGGCTGGCACGTGACCTCGTGCGACGGTCATGACTTTGCCGACATCGCCCGCGCCCTTGCCGAAGCCAAGGCAGATCCGCGTCCGTCGCTGGTCGCCTGCCGTACGGTGATCGGCAAAGGTGCGCCCAACAAGCAGGGTGGCCATAACGTCCACGGCGCGCCGCTCGGCGCTGACGAAATCGCCGCCGCCCGCGATTATCTTGGTTGGACTTCGGCGCCGTTCGAAATCCCGGCAGATATCCTTGCCAACTGGCGCACGTCGGCAGAAGCCGGCAAGGCCGCTCGCGCCGAGTGGGAAAAGCGCGCTGCAGCCAACCCGCAGTCCGCCGAACTCGCCCGCCGCATGGCAGGTGACCTTCCGGCCGATACCGGTTTCGATGCCTACATCCAGTCGCTGATCGCCACCCCGCCCAAGGTTGCGACCCGCAAGTCCAGCGAAATGGCGCTCGAGGCGTTCACTGCAAACGTGCCCGAGATGGTCGGTGGTTCGGCGGACCTTACCGGTTCGAACAACACCAAGACCAAGTCGACCGCCCCGTTCACGCCGGAAAGCTATGACGGCCGTTATGTCTATTACGGCATCCGCGAATTCGGCATGGCCGCCGCGATGAACGGCATGGCGCTGCACGGAGGAATCATTCCCTACGGCGGCACCTTCCTGGTGTTTTCCGACTATTGCCGCAACGCCGTGCGCATGTCGGCCCTGCAGCACGTTCGCGCGATCTACGTGTTCACCCACGATTCGATCGGCCTTGGCGAAGACGGCCCGACCCATCAGCCGGTCGAGCATGTCATGAGCCTGCGCATGATTCCGAACCTGCTGGTGTTCCGCCCGGCCGACGCCATCGAAACGGCGGAAGCGTGGGCCCTGGCCTTGGCCAACAAGGATCGCCCGTCGGTCCTCGCGCTGACCCGCCAGAACCTGCCGCCGGTCCGCTTCGACGCCGAAATGAAGAGTGCCAAGGGCGCCTATCGTCTCGTCTCGTCTTCGGCCGCACGCAAGGTCGTGCTGCTGGCAACCGGCTCCGAAGTCGAAGTGGCGATGAAAGTTGCTGCAGCTCTGGAAGAAAAGGGCCTCGGCGCCGACGTTGTCTCGGTTCCGTGCTGGGAACTGTTCGACGAACAGGACGCCGCCTACAAGGCAGACCTCCTGCCTGCCGACGCGCTCAAGGTCTCGATCGAGGCTGGCGTCACTCTTGGCTGGCAGAAGTATGTCGGTGATGGCCTGTCGATCGGCATCGATACCTTCGGCGCTTCGGCTCCGATCGACGCCCTCTATGATCACTTCGGCCTTACCGCCGAAAAGATTGTCCCGCAGATCCTCTCGCGGGTTTCGTAATTCAAACAGGAGATACCTGACATGGCGATCAAGGTTGCAATCAACGGTTTCGGACGCATCGGGCGCAATGTCGCCCGCGCCATCCTCGAACGGCCCGATTGCGGCCTTGAGCTGGTCTCGATCAACGACCTGGCCGATGCCAAGGCCAACGCCCTTCTGTTCAAGCGCGACAGCGTCCACGGCGCGTTCGCGGGCGACGTTTCGGTCGACGGCAACGATCTGATCGTCAACGGCAAGCGCATTCAGGTGACCGCCGAGAAGGACCCGGCCAACCTGCCTCACGCCGCCAACGGCATCGACATCGCGCTGGAATGCACCGGTTTCTTCACCGATCGCGCCGGCGGCCAGAAGCACATCGATGCAGGCGCCAAGCGCGTGCTCATCTCGGCACCGGCCAAGGGTGTCGACCTGACGGTCGTCTATGGCGTGAACCACGACAAGCTGACCGGCGATCACCTGATCGTCTCGAACGCCTCGTGCACGACCAACTGCCTCGCGCCGATGGCCAAGGTCCTGCATGAATCGATCGGCATCGAGCGCGGCCTGATGACCACGATCCACTCGTACACCAACGACCAGAAGATTCTCGACCAGATCCACAAGGACCCGCGTCGTGCCCGTGCCGCTGCCATGAACATGATCCCGACGAGCACCGGCGCCGCCGTTGCCGTGGGTGAAGTACTGCCCGATCTCAAGGGCAAGCTCGACGGTTCGTCGATCCGCGTCCCGACCCCGAACGTCTCGGTCGTTGACCTGACCTTCACGCCGAAGCGCGACACCACCGTCGAGGAAGTCAACGGCCTGCTCAAGGCCGCTGCCGAAGGTGCACTGAAGGGCGTGCTGGGCTACACGGAAGAGCCGCTGGTCTCGATCGACTTCAACCACGATCCGCACTCGTCGACCATCGACAGCCTCGAGACCGCCGTGCTTGAAGGCAAGCTGGTTCGCGTCCTGTCGTGGTACGATAACGAGTGGGGCTTCTCCAACCGCGTGCTCGACACCGCGGGCGCGATGGCGAAGTTCCTCTGAGGAACTGACGCGATGAGCGGGCGTCTCGGAGGCATTGCACGGCATGACCGGCCGCGCGGGCCTATCGAGACGCTCGATCACGTTTCCGTCACGCGCGAACTTGGTGTTCGCGGTGACCTGCGCGGGGCGATCCGTCCCGGCAAATCGGGACGCAGGCAGGTCTCGCTGATCGAAGCCGAAAGTTGGGATGCCGCGCTGGCGGACCTCAAGCTGACCGCAGATCAAATGCTTCCCTGGCACGTGCGCCGAGCGAACCTGCTGGTCCGTGGCATCCGCTTGCCCCGCGAGGCGGGGAAGGTCATCGCCATTGGCAAGAGCCTGCGGATCGAGACAACCTGCGAATGCGACCCGTGCAGCCGCATGGACCAAATACTGCCCGGCCTGAAACTCGCGCTGATGCCTGACTGGCGCGGCGGGGTGCTCGGCCGGGTGATCAGCGATGGCGAAATTGCCGTCGGCGACGAAGTGAGGATCGAGGAATGAGCTTCAAGACTCTGGACGATATCGGCGATCTGACCGGCAAGACCGTGCTGGTTCGCGAGGACCTCAACGTGCCGATGCAGGACGGCGTGGTGAGCGACGACACGCGCCTTCGCGCCACCGTTGCCACGCTGAACGAACTATCGGACAAGGGCGCCAAGGTTCTGGTCCTGGCGCATTTCGGCCGTCCGAAGGGGCAGCCTTCGGACGAATTCTCGCTGAAGAAGTTGGCAGAGCCATTGTCTCACGTGCTGGGCCGCCCGGTAAGCTACATCGATTGGGAAGGCGACAAGGCTGCGGTCGCGGCGCTTGCGCCGGGGGCTATCGCGGTGCTTGAAAATACCCGCTTCTTCGGCGGCGAGGAGAAGAACGATCAGGCTGTGATCGAGCGCTTCGCCAGCCTCGGCGATATCTACGTCAACGATGCCTTCTCGGCTGCACACCGCGCCCACGCCTCGACCGAAGGCCTGGCCCACGTGCTGCCCGCTTACGCTGGTCGCGCCATGGAGGCCGAACTCAAGGCTCTGCAGAAGGCCCTGGGCGAGCCGGAACGTCCGGTCGCGGCCGTTGTCGGCGGTGCCAAGGTCTCGACCAAGCTCGATGTGCTCAAGCATCTCGTGACCAAGGTCGATCACCTGATCATCGGTGGTGGCATGGCCAACACGTTCCTGGCGGCACGTGGCGTAAACGTCGGCAAGTCGCTGTGCGAACACAACCTGACCGGCACCGCCGAGGAAATCCTCGACAATGCCGACAAGACGGGCTGCACTGTCCACCTGCCTTACGACGTGGTTGTGTCCAAGGAATTCGCGGCCAACCCCGCCAGCTTGCGTACCTGCAACGTCCATGAGGTTGCCGAGGATGAGATGATCCTCGACGTGGGGCCTGCCGCCGTCGAGGCTCTGGGCGACGCGTTGAAGACCTGCCGTACGCTGGTGTGGAACGGTCCGATGGGCGCGTTCGAGACCGAGCCGTTCGATGCGGCCACTGTCGCTCTGGCCAAGACGGCCGCTGCGCTGACAAAGGAAGGGTCGCTGGTTTCGGTTGCGGGTGGTGGAGACACTGTGGCCGCGCTCAACCACGCCGGTGTTGCCGCCGATTTCAGCTACATATCGACGGCCGGCGGCGCGTTCCTCGAATGGATGGAAGGCAAGGAACTGCCGGGCGTGGCAGCCCTCGAACGTTAAAAAATTCCGGAGCGCGTGTTGCACTGCGGCACGCGCTCCTTTATGGCGCATATCCGCATAGGTATGCGCCATTTCAGACGCTCTTCGGACTTCGGGAGCGTCTTTCAAAAGCGCTTTTACGCATAGGTATGCGGAGACGGAATTCCGCCGTTTCTGCAAGGAACAGGACCCGCTGATGATCACGACCGAAATGACCGCGAAGATGGCCTCCGGCAACGGCTTCATTGCCGCACTTGACCAGTCGGGCGGTTCGACGCCGAAGGCTCTTAAGGGCTATGGCATCGAAGAAGGCGCGTGGGCCTCGGAAGAGGAAATGTTCGGCCTGATCCACGAAATGCGCGCCCGCATCATTCGTTCGGATGCTTTTTCGGGTGAGAAGGTCATCGGCGCCATCCTGTTCGAGCGTACGATGGACGGCACGGTTGATGGCAAGTCGGTTCCGCAGGCGCTGATCGAAAAGGGCGTCGTGCCCTTCATCAAGATCGACAAGGGTCTCGAGGACGAGGCAAACGGCGTCCAGCTGATGAAGCCGATGCCGACACTTGACGACCTGCTGACCCGTTCGAAGGCTCTGGGCGTCTATGGGACCAAGAAACGCTCGGTCATCAACTCGGCCAACCGCGAAGGCATTTCTGCCGTGGTTGCACAGCAGTTCGAAGTCGGCAAGCAGGTGCTCAGCCACGGCATGATGCCGATCATCGAGCCTGAGGTAAACATCAAGAGCGAGACCCGCGCCGAGTGCGACGCGATCCTGCTGGAAGAAATCCTCAAGAACCTCGATGCCCTGCCCGAAGGCACGCAGGTGATGCTCAAGCTGTCGCTGCCGATTGTGCCGTGCACGTTCGACCCGCTCGTCGCGCACCCCAAGGTGCTTCGCGTGGTGGCCCTGTCGGGCGGATACAAGCGTCCCGAGGCTTGCGTCGAGCTTGCCAAGAACACCGGCATCATCGCCAGCTTCAGCCGCGCCCTGCTTGAAGACTTGCGTCACCAGATGACCGACGCGGAATTCGACGCTTCGCTCGCTGCGGCAATCGACGAAATCTATACCGGCTCGACGCAGAAGACCCTCGTCGCCGCCTGATTGCCGTTTGAGAGGACGGAAAGGCCACCCCGTCACCGGCACAGCCGGGGCGGGGTGTTTTATTGTGGGGTTATCGCGCGACGCTGAAGTGAAACAGGTAGTCCGATGGTTTCAGCTTCTTGCCAGCAAGACGGCCCGGCTCGACTGTATCGAGCATGATCCCGTCGGTCGGCTCACCAAGAGTGAAGCGCCTGGTATCGAACGTGCCGCCGCGCTGCAGGGTTGCTTCGACGATCACGCGGCCAGCCCAGACGCAACGCGCATTCATCGGACAACGGCTGTCTTCGATCAGCGAATCGACGCGGACCTTGTCGGCGCCGACGAGCGTTGTCTGGCCAACCATCGCGTTCCCATCGGTGCGTTCTGGTTTCGTGGTGGTGGCGCAGGCGGCAAGAGCAACCGCAGGGACAAGGGCAAGGAAGGCTTTGGTCATCCCCCGACAATGCTCCCGCCGGATGAACCGTTCCGGAACCGAAGTTGCAGCAGCGACGGCTAACCGATAAGGCGCGCGCCATGGCAAAGCTTTCCTCCGAACTCTACCTGATCTCGCCCCTCGATGTTGCGGGCACTTTTCCAGACAGGCTCGTGCGCGCCCTTGATGCAGGGCCGGTGGCCGCATTCCAGTTCCGGGTGAAGGACGTGGACGAGCACGAGGCTGCGCGCCTTGCCGAGCCGCTCCAGCGCATCTGCGCGGACCGTGACGTGGCTTTCATCGTCAACGATTCGATCAGCCTGGCCAAGCGTCTCGGTGCCGACGGCGTGCATCTTGGGCAAGATGATGGTGACGTGAAGGACGCCCGCGACCGCCTAGGCCGTAATGCGCAGATTGGCGTTACCTGCCACGACAGCCGGCATCTCGCCATGGACGCGGGCGAGGCGGGGGCGGACTATGTTGCCTTCGGCGCCTTCTTTCTTTCCAGCACCAAGGACACCAAGCACGTCGCCGGACTCGACCTCCTCGAATGGTGGCAGTCGATCTTCGAATTGCCGTGCGTTGCGATCGGAGGAATCACGCCCCAGAATTGCGCACCGCTGATACAGGCCGGCGCTGATTTTCTGGCGGTCAGCAATGCGGTGTGGGGTGGCGACGAAGCGGCCAACGTGGCAGCTTTCTTCGACACCATCCGGGCAAATCCGCGACTGAACGAGGACAGCTGACGGAACCGGCGGTAAGGGCAGGGGGTTCTGGAGAGGCAATGTCTCCGGAGCGCCAATGTCCCGTTTCAACCTAGCCGCGTCGTCCTTACTCGTACTGAGTGCCCTGAGCCTCAGCGCCTGCAATTCGAACAAGCCTGAACCAGCCCCGAGCGAGACGGTGGCAAGTACGCCTGCGTTCGCGGTTCCCATGGCGTCGAACGATCCCGCCCCGGGTCAGCCGCCACAACAGGAAGACGCGGCGCGTCCGGTCATGCAGGCGCAAGTAGTTTTGGAACGGCTCGGGTTCTCACCCGGCATCATCGACGGCAAGACCGGCCTATCGACGACAAATGCCGTGAGCGGTTTCCAGAAGGCAAACGACCTGCCTGTGACTGGCAAGTTCGATGATGCCACGATGAAGGCCCTGTCGCGCTGGTCGAATATTGCGGCAACACGCGTCGTCACGATTCCCGAAGAGTTCGCCGCAGGCCGCTATGCACCGCTGCCCAAGGACCCGGCGCAGCAGGCCAAGCTTTCGGAAATCGGCTACACATCGCTCGAGGAGAAGCTGGCCGAGCGCTTTCATACCACGCCAGAGGTGTTGCGGGGATTGAATCCCGCCCTGGCGCAAGAAGCAGCAGCGCGCGAAGCTTCAATGAAAGAGCGCCAGACTCGCAACCCGCCCACAGCCGACACACCCCCGGTCGAACCGTACCGCGCCGGAATGCAGCTTCGCGTGCCTAACACCGGTGGCGACCGCCTTGATCCCGGCATGGTCGATAACAAGGGCTGGCTTTCGACACTGGCCATGCTTGGCGTGAGCGACGCTCAGCCTGAAGCTGCGCGCATCGTCGTCAGCAAGTCCAAGGGGACTCTCGAAGCCTACGACAAGTCGGACAAGCTGGTGGCCGTCTTCACCGTGACAACCGGCTCTTCCCATGATCCACTGCCGCTCGGCGACTGGAAGATCAACGGAACGTCCTACAACCCCGAATTTTCTTACGACGCCAGCCTGTTCTGGGACGTGCCCGACAGCAAGGGTGAACATCTCCTTCCGCCCGGACCGAACGGCCCCGTGGGCGTTGTCTGGATCGACCTTTCCAAGGAGCACTACGGCATCCACGGCACCCCTGAGCCGCAGACCATCGGACGCGCTGAAAGCCACGGCTGCGTTCGCCTGACGAACTGGGACGCAGCCCGGCTCGCGCAGATGGTAACGGGTGCGACGAAGGTTTCGTTTGTAAGCTGATGCCGCTTCCCATGCGTGCTTCATCGTGCAAGACAGGCCACCTGTTACACCGGATGGAGCGGAAATGAGCGGCATGGTCCCAAGGGAACTGACACTTCGTGGCGTGGTGCTGGGCGCGATCCTGACGATCGTGTTCACGGCCGCCAACGTCTACCTTGGCTTGCGTATCGGCCTGACGTTCGCGACTTCAATCCCTGCGGCTGTGATCTCCATGGCTGTTCTGCGTGCGTTTTCGGGCGCAACCATCCAGGAGAACAACATCGTCCAGACGATTGCGAGTTCGGCGGGCACGCTATCGGCGATCGTGTTCGTACTCCCCGGCCTCGTCATGGTCGGTTGGTGGGCAGACTTTCCCTACTGGGAGTCGGTCGCAGTCATTGCCGTCGGCGGCATCCTCGGCGTGATGTACTCGGTGCCGCTGCGCCGAGCCTTGGTGACCGGGTCCGACCTTCCCTATCCCGAAGGCGTTGCCGCCGCTGAAGTTCTCAAGGTGGGGGCAGGGGTCGGTGGCGCGGAGGAGAACCGGAAGGGTCTTGCTGCAGTGACTGCAGGAGGGCTCCTCGCTGCGCTCTACCCGTTGCTCGCCAAGATGAAGCTGGCCGTCGAGGAAGTGGGAGGGGCGTTCAAGGTCGGAACCGGCGGCTCGATGTTGACCGGTGGACTGTCGCTCGCCCTGGTCGGCGTTGGCCACCTCGTTGGACTTGCCGTCGGTATCGCCATGCTCGTCGGTATCGTGATCAGCTTCGGCATTCTGCTTCCACAACTGACGGCAGGCGGGATTCCGGCCGGAACCGAACTGTCCGAATTCGTCGGCACGGTTTTCCGCCAGAAGATCCGCTTCATCGGCGCTGGCACGATCGGTGTCGCGGCGATCTGGACGCTGCTTCGCGTAATTGGACCGATCGTGAAGGGAGTGACTGCGGCCATCGCTGCCAACCGCGCCCGCAGCGGTGCCGGAATGGGCAGCCTTGACCTGACCGAGCGTGACATTCCCATCGGCATCGTGGGAGGAACCATCATTGCGGCGATGATCCCGATTGCCCTGCTGCTGGCAGACTTCGCCACCGGAGGCCCGGTCGCGGCCGCGCTCGGGCTATCGCTGATCGCGTCGGTAATCTACGTACTCGTCGCCGGCATCATCATCGCCTCGGTCTGCGGTTACATGGCCGGCCTGATCGGCGCGTCGAACAGCCCGATTTCCGGCGTTGGAATCCTCGCCGCGCTTGGCATCTCGCTCCTTCTCCTTGGCCTGTTCGGACGAGGCCTGGGCGAGGATGACACCAAGGCGCTGGTCGCCTTCGCCCTGTTCGTCACCGCCATCGTGTTCGGCGTCGCGACGATCTCCAACGACAACCTGCAGGACCTCAAGACCGGCCAGCTCGTCGGCGCAACGCCGTGGCGTCAGCAGGTCGCTCTCGTGTTGGGCGTGCTGTTCGGGGCACTCGTGATCCCGCCGATCCTAGACCTGCTCAACTCAACCTTCGGCTTCCAGGGAGCGCCAGGCGCAGGCGAGAACGCGCTTTCGGCCCCGCAGGCCTCGCTGATCTCCGCCATTGCCCAAGGGGTGCTCGGCGGCAATCTTGACTGGAACCTCGTCGGCCTCGGCGCCGCGATCGGCGTGGGCGTTATCTTCGTCGACGAGATTCTGAAGCGTACCGGCAACCGCTCGCTCCCGCCGCTCGCTGTCGGCATGGGCATGTACCTGCCAACCTCGGTCACGGCGATGGTGATCCTTGGCGCGGTACTTGGCCACCTTTACAATGGATGGGCCGCCCGCCAGTCCGCGCCCGAATTTGCCGAGCGCATGGGCGTCCTCACCGCCACCGGCCTGATCGTCGGTGACAGCCTGTTCAACATTGCCTACGCCGCAATCGTCGCGGCTACCGACAATCCCGATGCCCTGGCTGTGGTCGAGGACTTCCCGGGCGCGCTGCCATTCGGCGTGATCGCGTTCGGGAGCATCATCGCCTACGCCTACTGGCGCATGCGGCGTGACAGTGCCGTGGGATCAGCCTGAGGTAGAGAGGTTGACCGGCCCGGCATGAACGCAACGCAGGTTGAGTTGCGTATCGTCCGTCGCCAGTTCGCGCAGGATTTCCTCGCCGTCCATCTGGAAGCGGCGGCCGGCGAACACGCCGCTGGTGATCGTCACCCGGTCTGCCAGGCGCAGATAGGTGCCGCGCGATCCATCAGGTGCGATATAGCTCGAATCCGGGATCGTCTTGAACCCCAGTTCAGGCTTCTCGACCGGAAGCACCGCGGCATCGCCCGGCACTTCGCAAGTCCAGCCGCCCTTGGGCAGGACCATCAGCCTGCCGCCCGGCACCGCCTGGGCAACGCCAGCAAGACCGAGAACTCCGACTGCGAAAACAACCATGCGCTTCATGCTCGTTGCGCTAGCACGTGGCAGCAGCGTTGGGCAATCGCGCTTGAAGCTTTGGGCCCGAACCGCTAAGGGCCGCGCTTCCCTACTCACGGTAAGGCTCTTTCCATCATGAAGATCAGCGGCGTGGACATCCGTCCGGGCAATATCCTGGAATACGAAAAGGGCATCTGGAAGGTCGCCAAGACCCAGCATACCCAGCCCGGCAAGGGCGGCGCCTTCATGCAGGTCGAGATGAAGAACCTCATCGACGGCCGGAAGACCAACGTCCGCTTCCGCAGCGCCGACACTGTCGAGCGCGTCCGCCTCGACACCAAGGACTTCCAGTTCCTTTACGCCGAGGGCGAGGACCTGGTGTTCATGGACGTCGAGACCTACGACCAGATCAACCTGCCCAAGGATCTGCTCGGCGATGCCGCAGCGTTCCTGCAGGATGGCATGACCGTTCTTCTCGAAATGTATGACGAGCGCCCGATCTCGGTGCAGCTGCCGGAACAGGTGGAAGCCACCATCGTCGAAGCCGACGCCGTGGTGAAGGGCCAGACCGCCTCTTCGTCGTACAAGCCCGCCATCCTCGACAATGGCGTGCGCGTGATGGTGCCGCCGCACATCGAGAGCGGCACGCGCATCGTCGTCGATGTGTATGAGCGCAGCTACGTCGGCAAGGCGAACTGATCGATGGCAGCCATTTCCGGCCTGATCCGCGTGATGGAGCGCGCGGCGCGCAAGGCGGGTGGCCGCCTGCGCCGCGACTTCGGCGAGATCGAGCATCTTCAGGTCAGCAAGAAGGGCCCGGCGGACTTCGTCTCGAAGGCCGACCAGCACGCCGAACGCACGCTGTGGGATGATCTCCGCGCGGCACGTCCGGGCTGGGGCTTCCTGATGGAAGAAGGTGGTGAGATCGCCGGTGAGCCGGGCAAGCCGCGCTTCATCATCGATCCGCTCGACGGCACCAGCAATTTCCTCCATGGCATTCCGCATTTCGCGATCTCGATCGCCGTGCAGGAACCCACGCTGGACGGGAAGGGCTGGGGCGAAGTCACCGCAGCGCTCGTCTATCAGCCGATCACCGACGAAAGCTTCTGGGCCGAAAAGTCGCAAGGTGCATGGCTGCAGGACCGCCGGTTGCGCGTTTCGGCGCGTCGCCATCTCGACGAGGCGCTGATTGCCACTGGCATTCCGTTCTCCGGCCGGGGTGACATGGGTGAATGGATTCGCATCTACAGCGAGTTGGGCCCCCGCATTGCCGGTATCCGCCGTTTCGGCGTCGCCTCGCTCGACCTTGCCTGGGTCGCAGCGGGCCGCTTCGACGGATTCTGGGAATCCGGTCTCTATCCCTGGGATACGGCAGCAGGTTGCCTTCTCGTGCGCGAAGCCGGCGGTTTCGTGTCCGATTACAAGGGGCGCTCGCACCCGATCTGCGACGAGACGATCCTCGCCGGCAACGATGCGCTGCACTCGAAGCTCCACAAGCTTCTTGTTGGCGCACTCCGTAACGCTTGACGTTGCAGGACGGCGCTGGCTAAGGCCGGTGCCGTCCAGTGCCCCTGTGGCGGAATGGTAGACGCGAACGACTCAAAATCGTTTGTAGAAATACGTGCCCGTTCGAGTCGGGCCAGGGGCACCATTCCCTAATCGACAGCATCCGATCCGGATCGCAGCGCCGATTGCGCGGCAAGCGCGCTGACCTGCTCGGGCGTCGGCGTCATCTGCCCCTGTTCCAGGCGCTTTTTCCGCTCTTCCTCAAGCTTGCGCAGATAGGCTGCGCGTTGCGCAGGCGTCATCCGGGCAAGCGCAGCCTGGTCAACTTCGATGATGATCGTGCCGGGCGCTGTCGTCATTCCCTCGGGAATGATGCTGCTGTTCCCGCCGGGTCCCCCGCTGCCATCCATCGGCGCGCCGAACTGGCCATTGAACCCGGCCTGTCCCGACGACGACTTGCGCTGGCTGGAGCGGTTGTCCACCAACTTGGCCTTGCCGCTCCGCGCCTTGGCAGCCTGGCGCTCGGCGTGACGGTCAGCCTGTGCCATCGCCTCCTGCGCATCACCGTTGGCGAACACGGCAATCACCGTCGAAAGGGCAACGGTGAGTACCGCAAAGTGGCGGTACATGCGGGGCTGGATACCCAGAAAATGATCAGACGGCGCGGCCATGGCTAAGGGGCATACCTGATGCGCCGTTAAGGATGATGCCCCACAGCATGGTTAGCAAAGAGCTACGGAAATGGCGGAGATGCGCTTGCGTTCCGCCTATGTTCTGGTAATCGCACTGCATGGCCAAACCCAAACGTCGCTTCGTCTGCCAGGCCTGTGGCAGCGTCACCACCCGCTGGCAGGGGCAATGTGTTGATTGCAGCGAATGGAACACGCTTGTCGAAGAAGCGCCGGAAACGATCTTCTCGGCCAAGCATGACCTGTCTAGTGGCGGCCGCCGCGTTGCCTTCGTGCCGCTTGATGCGCCGGTCGCGCTTCCGGTGCGCCGGTCCACAGGCATTGCCGAGTTTGATCGGGCACTGGGCGGCGGGCTTGTTCCCGGTTGTGCTGTCTTGATGGGCGGTGATCCCGGCATCGGCAAGTCAACCTTGCTCCTTCAGGCGGCGGCGCAGATCGCTATGGCCGGAGGCGAGGCGGTCTATATCAGCGGCGAAGAAGCGTCGGATCAGGTTCGCCTGCGGGCTGACCGCCTCGGCCTCGGCAAGGCGCCGATCCAACTGGCTTCGGCTACATCGGTGCGGGACATTCTGACCACGCTGGGATCGATGAACCCGCCCTCGCTGCTGGTGATCGATTCGATCCAGACGATGCATTCGGACCAGATCGAAGGTGCGCCGGGCACGGTCAGCCAGGTTCGCGGATGTGCGTTCGAACTTATCCGTTATGCAAAGGAAACCGGCGTCTCGCTGGTGCTTGTGGGCCACGTTACCAAGGACGGCTCGATCGCGGGCCCGCGCGTGCTCGAACACATGGTCGATGTGGTCATGAGCTTCGAAGGGGAGCGCAGCCACCAGTATCGCATTCTTCGCGCAATCAAGAACCGCTTCGGCGCCGTGGACGAGATCGGCGTCTTCGCAATGGCCGGGGCAGGGCTGGAAGAGGTCGGCAATCCCTCGATGCTGTTCCTTTCGGGGCGCGAGGATCAGGTCGCGGGCAGCGCAGTCTTCCCGGCACTTGAAGGCACGAGGCCGGTGCTGGTTGAAATTCAGGCGCTTACGGTCCGGCTCGCGAGCGGGGCCACACCGCGGCGCGCCGTGGTGGGGTGGGACAGTGGCCGGCTTGCCATGTTGCTGGCGGTGCTCGAAGCCCGATGCGGCTTGAGCTTTTCGACGGCCGAAGTCTATCTCAATGTCGCAGGCGGTTACCGTCTGACCGACCCGGCCGCCGACCTTGCCGTGGCCGCAGCGCTGATCTCCGCCTTGTCGGACCGCCCTTTGCCTGCCGCTTCGATCTGGTTCGGGGAGGTCTCGCTCGCTGGCGAAGTCCGCCCGGTGGCCCACACACCCGTTCGCCTGCGCGAAGCGGCCAAGCTGGGTTTCAGCCTCGGCTGCGGACCCGAAGCAGGCGCGGAAAAGGTCGACGGTCTGCGCTACTCCCCGCTCAAGCTGCTGCCAAATCTCATTGACCGCATAATGGGCGGCTCATAGGCTCGCGGCGCAATGACCGGTCTTGATTATGTCGTCCTGATCTTCCTGGGCATCGGTGCCGTCGGGGGATTCATACGTGGCTTCATCGAGGAAGTGCTCTCGCTGGCCGCGTGGTGCATTGCCTTGCTGGCAGTGCATTATCTCCACGCACCGCTGACGCTTTGGCTGGCCGTCCATCTGCCGACCGAGACTGGCGCCGGGGTCCTCGCATTCTTCCTGCTGCTGTTGCTCCCCTATCTTCTCACGCGGATTATTGCGCGTCGGATGGGGTCTGCCAGTCGGGATTCGGCGATTGGACCGATTGATCGCGTGCTGGGTTTCGGGTTCGGCGCGGTCAAGGGCTTCATCATCGTCGTGCTGGGCTATTCGATCATCGTCTTCGGCTATGATCTCGTCTGGGGTGAGGATGGGCGTCCGGAGTGGATCGTGCAGTCGCGCGCCTATCCCTTCCTCAATGCCGCAAGCGAAGAATTGCTGACACTGATTTCGGAGCGCCGTGAAGAAGCTGCCGATCAGGCCCGTGAAGTTGCCAGGCGCAAGGCGCGCAAGCAGTTGCTGGGCGAATAGAATGACCACGCGCGGGCTCTACACGGCCGACATCCTGGGCCAGGCCATGGTTTTGGCACAGTATCCGTGGGTGTCGGATGCGCCGTATCACGGCGCGGCTAGGTCACGCAGTTGTGGCAGTTCGATCGAACTTTCGCTTCGCACGGACGATACTGGCGCCATAGAGGCAGTCGGCGTTCGCCCGCACGCCTGCGCGGTTGGCCAGGCAGCGGCTGCGGTCTTTGCCGAGCAGGCTGCTGGCCGCTCCCGAACCGACATTGCACGGGCACGGGTGACGCTGGCGGCATGGCTGGTGGGGGAGGGCAACCAGCCTGAGTGGCCGGGCATCCACTTGCTCAATCCGGCGCTCGCCTATCCCGCTCGCCACGCCGCGATACTGCTCGCATGGGATGCCGCACTTGATGCTCTGCCGGAGCATGTCCTTCCCTGATCGAATGCGGGGCTTGCGGCAGGCGACTCCGCTTGGCTACAGCACCCTCCGATAAGAGTGACGCGGGGGAAATCGAGTGCCAGATACCATGAAACACGGGGCCGCGGTGGAGCCGAGCGCTTCCGACATCAGGCTGGTGATCGCTGCCAGTTCGGCGGGTACCGTGTTCGAGTGGTACGATTTCTTCATCTACGGCACACTTGCCGCGATCATCGGCAAGACGTTCTTCCCATCCGACAACGCAACGCTCCAGCTGCTACTGGTGTGGGCAGGGTTCGCCGTCGGTTTCGGCTTTCGTCCTCTGGGCGCCGTGCTGTTCGGCTTCCTGGGTGACAAGCTGGGCCGCAAGTACACGTTCCTCGTAACCGTGACGCTCATGGGTATCGCCACCGCAGGCGTCGGCCTTATTCCCTCGGCTGACAGCATCGGCCTTGTCGCCCCCGCAATCGTCATTCTTCTGCGAGTCCTCCAGGGCCTTGCGCTTGGTGGTGAATACGGCGGCGCTGCGGTTTACGTGGCAGAACATGCGCCGGGTGGTCGCCGGGGCTATTACACCAGCTATATCCAGGCCAGCGTGGTCGGCGGATTCGTACTCAGCCTCATCGTGGTCCTGACGAGCAAGAGCGTGATGAGCGAGGCGGTGTGGAATTCCTGGGGCTGGCGCGTGCCGTTCCTGGTCAGCCTTGCGCTGCTTGCGGTATCGTTGTGGATGCGCCTCAAGCTTTCGGAAAGCCCTGTCTTCAAGGCGATGAAGGAGCAGGGAGAGCTGGCAAACAATCCCTTCGTCGAGAGCTTTGCCTATCCAGGTAACAAGCGCCGCATCTTCATCGCGCTGTTCGGCATCGCCGCTGGTCTGACCGTTATCTGGTATACCGCGATGTTTTCCAGCCTTGCGTTTCTCAAGTCCGCGATGCGACTTGACGACACTTGGGCGGAGGTCATCGTCGGCATAGGCGGAGCGATCGGCATGGCGTTCTACCTTATGGCCGGCGCACTTTCAGACCGGATCGGGCGCAAGAAGCCGATCGTGATCGGCTATGCCGTCACTCTCCTGCTGCTCTTCCCCACGTTCTGGCTTCTAGGGTCGGCCGCCAATCCGGAGCTTGCTACAGCAGCGCAAAGAAGTCCTGTGCTCGTGTCCGGGGCGGAGTGTGATTACAGTCCGTTCCAGGGCGAACAGACAAGCAAGTGCGGAAAGCTGCTTTCCGATCTATCCGCCTCGGGGATTTCCTACTCTCTGGAGCAGAAGGGCAACTTTGCCGTAACTGTCGGAGGCGAAGCGCTAACTCTCGCGGACTATCCATGGGCTGAAAAGGCAACGGTAAGGGCGCAGGCACTCCAGAGCGAACTGGCAGCCTTCGGCTATGATTTTGCCAAGGTTAAGCCTTCGCCGCTCCGTCTTGCCCTCATCCTCGCCGCGCTGCTGCTGCTCATGGCGATGTCCGGCGCCACGTACGGCCCGGTCGCCGCCCTCCTGTCCGAGATGTTCCCGCCGCGGATCCGTTACAGTTCGATGTCGATCCCCTATCATCTTGGCACAGGATATTTCGGGGGTTTCCTGCCGCTGATTTCGAGCTACATCGTCGCCCGAACCGGCGATCCCTATGCCGGTTTGTGGTACACCTGGGTGATTGTCCTCGTCGCGTTTCTGGTCTCGCTGTGGGGCTTGAAGCCTGGACTGCCCGCTGATTTCACGGACGACTGACATCACCTTTCCTGCCCCGCCAGACCCGACGCTTCGTCTCGGCTTCGATGCCGAAGCGCTCGCCGCCAACTGGCGCGCGCTTGATGCCCTGTCCGGCCGCGCGAGCGCTGGAGCCGCGGTTAAGGCTGATGCCTACGGGGTAGGCGCGGCGCGGGTGGTTCCGGTGCTTGCCGCCGCGGGCTGCGGCACCTTCTTCGTGGCGCACTGGACTGAAGCGGCAGAGATACTGCCTTACGTGCCCGCTGCATCCATAGCAGTGCTTCATGGTCCCTTGACCGGCGAAGAAAGCGAGTTTGCAAGGGCAACAGGTGTTCGTCCTGTCATCAACAGTTTGGAGCAGGCGCGGCGTTGGAGCAGTGGCGGAGGAGGCCCTTGCCACCTGATGGTCGATACCGGGATGAACCGTCTCGGCGTGCCGCTTGATCAGATTGGCGATCCCGCGATCAGTGCACTTCAGATCGACCTGTGCATGAGCCATCTGGCCAGTGCGGACGAGGACGTATCGCAGAACGAATCGCAGCTGCAGTTGTTCGAGGACGTCCGCCGCAGCATCCCGGCCCGGCGTTACAGCCTCGCCAACAGCGCCGGCATAGCGCTCGGCAAGGGCTATCACGCCGACCTGACCCGGCCCGGGCTTGCGCTTTATGGCGGCATCGCCAGACCCGAACTGGCGCCGCACATCCGACCGGTCGTCCGGCCCGAAGCGGCGCTGTTGCAGACTCGGACACTGCGGGCGGGCGACAGGGTGGGCTACAACGCACTGTTCACTGCCGATCAGCCGATGCGGATCGGGATCATCTCGCTCGGTTACGCCGACGGATACCTGCGATGCTGGTCCTGCATCGGCACGTTTCTTTGGCAGGACCGAAAGGCTCGGGTCCTGGGGCGTGTCTCGATGGACCTGACGATCGTGGATCTGGCGGAAATGCCCGATTGCCAAGAGGGTGAATGGTTAACCGCGGACTACCAGCTCCCTGCTGCAGCCGCGCAAAGCGGGCTTTCGCAATACGAATTGCTGACATTGATGGGCAAGCGCTTCTCCCGCCAAAATGGATTCTGACTGGGGTTGTTAAGATTTGTTGCGCCGCACATGCTGCACATGCTAATACTAAGCAACGTCGCAGTGGGGGCCCAAACCATGGCCAGTGAGTCCAAGTCCGGCGGCACGGTTATAATCAAAAAGTACGCAAACCGTCGCCTCTACAACACCAGTACCTCAAGCTACATCACGCTCGACCATCTTGCTCAGATGGTTAAGGACAATGTCGACTTTCAGGTGATCGATGCCAAGACGGGTGCGGATCTGACGCACGCGATTCTGACCCAGATCATCATGGAGGAGGAGTCCGCCGGCGAGCAGATGCTGCCGACCAATTTCCTGCGACAGCTCATCTCCATGTATGGCAATTCGATGCAGGCATTCCTGCCCGGCTATCTAGAAGCCTCGATGGAACATTTCCGCGAGAACCAGGCCAAGATGCGCAAGGCGATCGAGGAAAGCATCGGCGCCAATCCGCTCGCCCAGATCGCACAGCGTAACATGGAAATGTTTAAGGCTGCTGCCGCCGCTTTCGTTCCCGGCGCGGCCACCAAGGACGAGAGTACCCCCGTTGCTGAGGGCGACGACCTGGACGTCCTGCGCAAGCAGATGGCCGACATGCAGAAGAAGCTCGACGAGCTTTCCAAGTAAGCGGTTTTCCTTCCCGCCTTTCCGTCATTTTGAGCTGATGACGGCATTGCGGGAAGCGCTTTTGCGCTTTAACGCGCTGCCTCATGAACAAGCCCGCAATCAAGCACGCGCTCAACGTCAAGCGCGCTGACGACTTCGCCCAGTGGTATCAGGCCGTGATTTCCGAGGCCGAGCTTGCCGAGGAATCCGGCGTGCGCGGCTGCATGGTGATCAAGCCATGGGGCTACGGCATCTGGGAACGCATCCAGAAGCTGATGGACGCCGAGATCAAGGAAGCGGGCGTCGAGAACTGCTACTTCCCCCTGTTCATCCCGCTGTCCTACTTCGCCAAGGAAGCCGAACACGTCGAAGGCTTTGCCAAGGAAATGGCGGTCGTCACGCACCACCGCCTGATTTCTGATGGCAAGGGCGGACTGACGCCCGATCCCGAAGCCAAGCTGGAAGAGCCGCTGGTTGTTCGTCCGACCTCGGAAACGGTGATCGGCGCGGCGATGGCGCGCTGGGTCCAATCGTGGCGCGATCTCCCGCTGATGGTCAATCAGTGGGCCAACGTCGTGCGCTGGGAAATGCGCACCCGCATGTTCCTGCGCACCAGCGAGTTCCTCTGGCAGGAGGGCCACACCGCGCACGCCGACGAGGCTGACGCGATGAAGGAGACGCTGCGCGCGCTCGAGATGTATCGCGCCTTTGCCGAAGGTCCGCTGGCGATGCCGGTCATCGCCGGGCCGAAGCCCGAGAACGAACGCTTCCCCGGCGCGGTCGAGACTTTCTCGATCGAGGCCATGATGCAGGACGGCAAGGCGCTGCAGGCCGGCACTTCGCATTACCTGGGTACGACCTTCGCGCAGGCCGCGGGCATCCGTTATCAGGACAAGGAGGGCCAGCAGGCGCTGGCGCACACCACGTCGTGGGGCGTTTCGACGCGCCTGATCGGCGGCGTGATCATGACACATGGCGACGACGACGGCCTTCGCGTCCCACCGCAGGTGGCGCCGCAGCAGATCGTGATCCTGCCGATGCTGCGCGACAACGATGGGGACGAAGCGCTGCTTGCCTACTGCGAAGAGATCCGCAAGGCGCTGGCCAGCCAGTCTGCCTTCGGCGAGCGTGTGCGCGTCCTGCTCGACAAGCGTCCGGGCAAGGCCACGCAGAAGCGCTGGGCGTGGGTCAAGCGCGGCGTGCCGCTGATTCTCGAGATCGGCGGTCGCGACGCAGAGGGCGGGCAGGTTTCGGCGCTACGCCGTGACCGGCTGTGGCGCGAGGATGCCAAGCCCAACTTCGTCGGGCAGGCCAAGGGGGATTTCATCGCCTCGGCTGCGGCAGAGCTCGAGGCGATCCAGAATTCCCTCTACGAGGAGGCGCGCCAGCGCCGCGATGCGCAGATCGTGCGCGACGTGAGGGATCTTGACGGCCTGAAGACCTACTTCGCCGAGGGTAACAAGTATCCCGGCTGGGTCGAAATGGGCTGGAGCAAGCCGACCGGTGCCGCGCTGGACAAGGTTGTCGAGCAGTTGAAGGCGCTCAAGCTGACGATCCGCAACACGCCCCTCGATGCCCGGAAGCCGGATGGGGTTTGTCCGTTCACCGGCGAACCGGCGGTCGAGAAGATCCTGATCGCCAGGGCTTATTGATCAACAAGGGTGGCAGGGAACTGCCGCCCTTTTTGTCAGGGCCCCTTGGCGCTGCCGGTCGTGGCGCTAGTCTCGGCCGCATGAGACACGCGCTTTACCTCGTCCCGTTCCTGTATTCGTCTGCAGTTCTGGCCACGCCCGAGGACGCTATCTCCGAGGCACGGCTGCGGGCCGATGTGGAGAAGCTCGTCAGCTTCGGCACGCGCCATACGCTGTCGTCGCAGACCGACCCCGAGCGGGGGATCTGTGCGGCGCGTAAATGGGCCGAAGCGGAGTTTCGCAAGAGTTCGGCCGCTTGCGGCAACTGCCTGGAGATCGTCCTGCCGGAAACGGTGGTGAGCGGTGACCGTGTCCCGGTGCCGACCCGTCTCGTCAATGTGGTGGCCATCCAGCGCGGTACCGAACGTCCCAGCGAGGTTGTCATCGTGCAGGCGCACATCGACAGCCGCGTGTCGGACGTGCTCGACGCGACGAAGGATGCGCCGGGTGCTAACGACGACGGCTCGGGCACTGCGCTGGTAATCGAAGCTGCGCGTATGCTGTCGAAGGAGAAGTTCCCCGCCACGATCGTCTATGCTGCTCTGTCGGGGAAGAGCAGGGGCTGCTCGGCGGCAAGCTGCTGGCGGACTATGTGGCGCAGCAGGGCTGGACCGTGAAGGCCGTGCTCAACAACGATATCGTCGGCGGCTCGACTGGGTCCGACGGCTACAGGGACGATGCACACGTGCGCGTCCTGTCCGAAGGCCCTCGCGCCGATGCGACCGACGCCCTCCGCGCCCAGATGCGCCGTTATGGGGGCGAGAATGACAGTCCATCACGCAATATCTCGCGCTGGATTGCCAAGCTGGCGGATAAGGATGATGCCGGGCTGGCGGTGCGGCAGATCTGGCGGGCTGACCGGCTCGGCCGGGGCGGGGACCAGTTGCCTTTTTCCGACAAGGGCTACCCCGCGATCCGCTTCACCGTGGCGGTAGAGGACTACGAACACCAGCATCAGGACTTGCGCACCGAAGGCGGGGTGAAGTTCGGCGATACTGTGGACGAGATGGATTTTCCGTATCTTGCCAAGGTGACGCGACTGAACGTGCGTGCGCTGGCAAAGCTGGCGCGAACCCCGATGCCGCCCGCGCCCGTGGTCAAGGGCGCAGTGCAGCCCAGCACGGACATCGCGTGGCAACCGGTGCCGGGGGCCGCGCGCTATGTGCTGTGGCAACGCCGGACCGAAGCGCCGATGTGGGAGACGCGCGTGCTCGAAACCGTGGAGACAAAAGCCAGCCTGCCTGGCGTTCGCGCGGACGACTGGCTGTTCGGCGTCAGTGCAGTCGCTGCCGATGGAGACGATAGTCCCATCGCTTCGGCAGTACCGGGCGGTCAATTCGGCCCGTTACCCAAGCCGTAACTTCTTGCCATCGGCGGGCATAACGACCACATGCCGCCAATGGCCAAGAACAAGTTTCCGCAAGGGCTCCCGACGCGCCAGCAGGTGCTGGACTTCATTGCACAATCGGACGAGCCTGCGGGCAAGCGCGAGATCGCTAAGGCTTTCGGCCTGAAGGGCACCGAGAAGATCGCGCTCAAGACGCTGCTCAAGGACATGGCCGAAGAAGGCCTGATCGATGGCAACCGCAGCGCCTTCCACGCCATGGGTGGCGTGCCGCGCGTAACGGTGTTGCGCATTGTCGAAATCGATGAGGGCGAACCTGTCGCCATCCCCGACAGCTGGCAGCCGGAGGACGCAAGCCCGCCGCCGCGGCTGCGGGTCGTGGAACCGCGGGGCAAGGCCAGGGACCGCGGCCCTGCGCTGCGCGTCGGTGATCGCATTCTGGCGCGCACTGAGGAAGCAGGGAAGGGCTGGCTCGCCCATCCGATGAAGAAGATTCAGGGCGGCGAAGAGCAGTTGATGGGCGTCGTCGAACTTGACGGCACTGGCAAAGGCTGGCTCGCGCCGGTCGACAAGCGCGTGCGCAATGCCGTGCCGATTTCGGACCTTGGTGGCGCAGAGGCGGGGCAACTCGTGCTGGCCGAGCCTGCGGGGCGCTCACCGCGTTCGGGCATGAAGGTGGTTGCCGTGTTGGGCGATCCGCTGGCGCCGCGCGCGTTCAGCCTGATCGCGATCCACAAGCATGGCATTCCGTTCGTGTTCCCCGAAGCCGCGCTCCGTGAGGCCGAGGAGGCGGCGAAGCTGCCGCTCAGCGAAGACAAGCGCGAAGACCTGCGGCATCTGCCGATCGTGGCGATCGACCCGGCCGATGCGCGCGATCATGACGACGCCATCTGGGCCGAGCCGGACGGACAGGGCGGCTTCAACGCCCTTGTCGCGATTGCCGATGTCAGCTTCTACGTTCGTCCCGGCGGCCAGACCGACCGTGAAGCCCGCAAGCGCGGCAACTCGGTCTACTTTCCTGATCGCGTCGTGCCGATGCTGCCCGAAGTGCTGTCGGCAGACGTCTGTTCGCTGAAATCGGGCGCAGACCGTGCCGCGATGGCTTGCCACCTCTCGATCGACAGCGAGGGGCGGATCAAGGATTGGCGCTTTACCCGCGCGATCGTGCGGATCGCCGAAGTGATCGCCTATGAAGAAGCGCAGCGGCGCATCGATTCAGGGGAAGCCGAGGCGCACCTCGCCAACTTGTGGGACGCGTGGCGGTTGCTGGAGAAGGCGCGCAATGCACGCGATCCGCTGAACCTCGAACTGCCCGAGCGGCGCGTGGTGCTCGACGAGCAGGGCAAGATCGCCGAGATCGCGATTCGCGAACGGCTCGATGCGCACCGGGTGGTCGAGGACTTCATGATCGCGGCGAACGTTGCTGCGGCCAAGGCGCTGGAGGCAAAGGTCGCTCCGGTCGTCTATCGCATTCACGAACCGCCGAGCCGCGAGAAGCTGGTGGCGCTCAAGGACTATCTGGCGACATTCGATCGCAAGCTTTCGCTGGGGCAGGTGATCACACCCTCGCTGTTCAACCGCATGCTCAAGGACATCGCCGACGAGGCGGAAAAGGCGCTGATCATGGAGGCCGTGCTACGCAGCCAGACGCAGGCCTACTACGGTCCGCGCAATGCCGGGCACTTTGGCTTGAGCCTGGGGTCCTACGCGCACTTCACCTCGCCGATCCGACGGTATTCGGACTTGCTGGTCCACCGCGCGCTGGTCGACGCCTATGGTCTGGAGCAGCCACGGCCCAAGGCCGATCTGCCGCCGACGTCCGGTCAATCGGACCGTGACCGGGGCGACCTCGCGCGGGTTTCCGAAGCCATCAGCAATGCCGAGCGCCGCGCGATGGAGGCTGAGCGCGACACCATCGACCGTTACGTCGCGGCGTGGCTTTCGGGCAAGGTCGGCGAAGTGTTCGACACGCGAATCACCGGCGTCCAGAAGTTCGGTCTGTTCGCCACCATTATCGGTCTCGGTGGCGATGGGTTGGTGCCGGTATCGACCCTCGGGGCGGAGCGTTTCAACTATGACGAGAAGGCGCAGCGCCTGATCGGTGAACTGAGCGGCGAGGAGTTTGCCATGGGGCAGATTCTCAAGCTGAGGCTTGCCGAGGCCAACCCCCTTACAGGGGCGCTCAAGTTCGAGCCGGTTGACGTTGCCGAAGGCGTGCAACGCATCGAGCGGCGTGGTGGCAAGATGGAACACAAGCCCAGACGGCAGGGAAACTATACCGCGGGCAAGCGGGGTCGCCCATCGAACATCCGGCACCAGGGCAAGCGCAAGTGATCAACTGAAACGGTCGATTTCCTCGTCGGAGATCGCGCCGGGGACGATCATCAGCGGGCAGGGGAGCTGCCCCGCAATGCCGGCAAAGTGGCTGACGAGAGGCCCGGGATTGCCGCCTCCGGCCGCGCCCAGCACCAGCGCGGAGACTTCGGGGTGCTCGCCCAGATATTCGCGCACGACTTTCGGTCCGTCACCCATACGCACCGAGATCTGCGGAGAAAGGCCTGACTCGCTGGCCAGGCTTCCGGCGGCAGTCATGGCGAGGACTTCCGCCCGATCGCGCGCTTCCTCCTCGATCGTGGCCTGTACCCCGCCGAATGCCACGAACTGCTGTTGCGGCACCAGGGCAAGAATGTGGACCGTGCCATCGGTGCGGACCGCGCGCCTTGCCGCAAAGCGCAACGCTCCCTTGGCTTCGTCAGTCTCATCCATGATGACCAGATATATGCGCTGCGACATGGCGAACTGTCCTCTCGATGCACACGTATCGGCAAATTCGTATGCGGCGCAAGCGGCAAGCCACTTGACCCGACGCGCCATGCTGGTGAAATGGGCGTGACAAAAGGTGCAGGGGAGGTTTCCGCTACGGACTCCCTGCGGCTTGCCATCAGGACACGGAAAAACACGCCCATGCCCATCGCCATCAAGATGCCCGCCCTTTCCCCCACCATGGAAGAAGGGACGCTTTCCAAATGGCTGGTCAAGGTCGGCGACAAGGTTTCCTCGGGCGACATCATGGCCGAGATCGAAACCGACAAGGCCACGATGGAGTTCGAGGCTGTCGATGAGGGCACGATCGTTTCGATCGACGTTGCCGAGGGTGCCGAGGGCGTGAAGGTTGGCACCGTGATCGCGATGATCGCAGGCGAGGACGAAGATGCCAGCGCACCTGCGCCTGCCGCCAAGGCCGCTCCTGCTCCGAAGGCGGAAGCCGCGCCAACGCCTGCCCCTGCAGCATCGCCGACGCCGGCTCCGACCCCCGCTCCTGCGGCAGTGCCCGCTCCCAAGGGCGACCGCGTGATCGCCAGCCCTCTGGCCAAGCGTATTGCCGCCGACAAGGGCATTGACCTTGCGGGCATCGCCGGATCAGGCCCCAACGGCCGCATCGTCCGGGCCGACGTCGAAGGTGCCAAGCCTGCCACCGCCGCGCCTGGGGCCACTGCACCAGCCTCTGCTCCGGCAGCGGCACCTGCTGCGGCTCCGGCACCTGCAGCTGTGCCCGACTTTGGCATCCCCTATGAGGCGACCAAGCTCAACAACGTGCGCAAGACGATCGCTCGCCGCCTGACCGAGGCGAAGCAGACGATCCCGCACATCTACCTCACCGTCGACATCCAGCTCGACGCACTGCTCAAGCTGCGCGGTCAGCTCAACAAGGCGCTCGAGGCGCAGGGCGTGAAGCTTTCGGTGAACGACCTCATCATCAAGGCGCTGGCCAAGGCGCTGGTGCAGGTTCCCAAGTGCAACGTCAGCTTCGCGGGCGACGAACTGCGCACCTACAACCGCGCCGATATCTCAGTCGCCGTCGCGGCGCCTTCTGGCCTGATCACGCCGATCATCGTCGATGCCGGCAACAAGTCGATCTCGGCCATCGCCACGGAAATGAAGACGCTTGCCGGCAAGGCACGCGAGGGCAAGCTGCAGCCGCACGAATACCAGGGCGGCACGGCTTCGCTTTCCAACCTCGGCATGTTCGGGATCAAGAGCTTCGACGCGGTGATCAACCCGCCGCAGGCGATGATCATGGCCGTGGGCGCGGGCGAGCAGCGCCCTTACGTGATCGATGGCGCCCTGGGCATTGCCACGGTCATGTCGGCAACCGGCAGTTTCGACCACCGCGCCATCGATGGCGCCGATGGTGCCGAACTGATGCAGGCGTTCAAGAACCTGATCGAGAACCCGCTGGGTCTGGTGGCCTGAGCCTGATCGCCTGAAACAAGTCGCAGGGGTGCAATGATGGCCGATCCGCTACCACAGGGCGAACCGGCCATCCGCATCACGGCGATGCCAGCTGATGCGAACCCCGCCGGCGATATCTTTGGCGGATGGCTCATGGCGCAGATGGACATGGCGGCAGGCATTGTCGCGGCAAGAAGGGCCAAGGGCCGCGCCGCGACGATCGCCGTGGAGGGCATGACTTTCCATCACCCGGTCCATGTGGGTGACGAGGTTTCGGTCTATGCCTCTCTTGCCAAGGCGGGACGCACTTCGATGACCATCGATGTGGAAACCTGGCGCCGCGCCCGCACCGGCGAGGATCGCCAGAAGGTAACGCAAGCACGATTCTTCTTCGTCGCCATCGACGACGAACGCAAACCGCGGCCCTTGCCGCAGACAGACTGACAGGAGCATTTGCGTGGCTGACCAATACGACGTCATCGTCCTCGGATCGGGTCCCGGCGGCTATGTCGCGGCGATCCGCTGCGCGCAGCTCGGCCTGAAGACCGCCATTGTCGAGCGCGAGAACCTCGGCGGCATCTGCCTCAACTGGGGCTGCATCCCGACCAAGGCGCTGCTGCGCTCGGCCGAAGTGCTCAACCACATGAAGCATGCGGCCGCCTATGGCCTCGCCGCGGACAACATCCGCGCCGACCTCGACGCGGTGGTCAAGCGCTCGCGCGGTGTGGCCAAGCAGCTCAATCAGGGCGTCACGCACCTGATGAAGAAGAACAAGATCACCGTGCACATGGGCAACGGCGTGCTGAAGTCGGCAACTTCGGTCGAAGTGACCGGCGGCGTCGATGGCAAAGGGGGCACCGAGACGATCTCGGCCAAGCACGTGATCGTCGCAACCGGCGCCCGTGCTCGCGATCTGCCCTTCGCCAAGGCTGATGGCGAGCGCGTGTGGACTTATCGCCACGCGATGACGCCCAAGCAGATGCCGACCAAGCTGCTGGTCATCGGCTCTGGCGCGATCGGTATCGAATTTGCCAGCTTCTACAACGACATGGGTGCTGAAGTTACTGTCGTCGAGATGATGGATCGCGTCGTGCCGGTTGAAGATGCCGACGTGTCTGCATTCCTCGAAAAGGCGCTGACCAAGCAGGGCATGAAGATCATGACCGGCGCGGGCGTCGAGAGCCTTGCCGTCTCGGCCTCGGGCGTGAAGGCGAAGATCAAGGGCAAGGACGGCAAGGTTGCCGAGGCCGACTACAGCCACGTCATTGTTGCGGTCGGAATCGTGCCGAACACCGAAAACATCGGCCTCGAAGCATTGGGCGTGAAGGCTGAGCGCGGGATCATCGCCATCGACGGCTATGGACGCACCAACGTCAAGGGTCTTTGGGCCATCGGCGACGTGACGCCGGGGCCGTGGCTGGCGCACAAGGCAAGCCACGAAGGCGTCATTGCGGCAGAAGCCATTGCTGCCGAGCTCGGCAACAAGGACGTTCACCCGCACCCGATGGACCGCGCCAACATTCCGGGCTGCACCTACTGCCACCCCCAGATCGCCAGCGTCGGCCTGACCGAGGCCAAGGCCAAGGAAGCCGGCTACGAACTCAAGGTCGGCACGTTCCCGTTCATCGGCAACGGCAAGGCCATCGCCCTGGGCGAGCCCGAAGGCTTCGTGAAGACCGTGTTCGACGCCAAGACCGGCGAGCTATTGGGCGCGCACATGATCGGCGCGGAAGTGACCGAGATGATCCAGGGCTATGTCGTCGGCAAGACGCTTGAGACGACCGAGGCCGAACTGATGCACACGGTGTTCCCGCACCCGACCATCAGCGAATCGATGCACGAAAGCGTCTTGGCGGCTTACGGGCGCGCGATCCACATCTGAGGATCGGCATCTGGCAACAAAAAGGGCGCGGACGGTCATCCGTCCGCGCTCTCACTTGTTTGAACACAAGACTTTAGCTGGCAGGCGTAGCCACTGCCGCCGTTGCGGCCGGTGCAGCGACTGGCGTCGACACCAAAGTGCCCGCCACCACCCGCGCAGCTGAATCCGGAACCGTGAATGTCAGAGGCTCAGCGGTGCGCCCGCGCAATTGCTGCCCATTGGCGATCGTTGCCGAACGCCCGGTCACGAACGCCGAAAAAACCCCGACAGCGACGGCCGTGCCGACGGTTGCTCCGGTGTTCCCTTCGCCTTCCTGGCGGTGATTGCCCGTGAGGGCGACACGCTTGCCACCCAAGTCGAGCCAATCAAACGACACTTCCATCTTGCCCGACTTGCCGAACGCACCCTTGTTGGTCATCCAGGTAACAGTACCTTCGCCCATGGTGCCCTTCGGGATCACCACATAGCCGTCCTGCATTACGTCGAACATTGTCGCGAGACGGAACTTGTAGCCTTCCTTGAGCTGTTTGCCCTTGGTGGTAAGCGTATCGTTCGGCGTGATCACCACCTCAGAATTCGGCGGAAGGACGATCTGCCGCATGACAGGTGCTGCCGGAGCCGCCGGGATTTCGACTGCAGCTGGCGGCGCTGCTGCTTCTTGAGCCAATACTGGACCTTGCGCGGCCGCGAGTAGCGCGACCACGCCAAATACTTGACGATGCATTTGAATTTCCTTCCCTGTTGCCCAATTGCGGACGTTCCACATGAGCAACATAAAGACAAGATCAGAAATGAAGTAATCCTCTAACCATCGGAACACACTCCTCTCTGGTGATTTTCCAAGCTGAGGAGAGAGTTCAATGGAATTCGAGATCGAAGAACCCGTGAATCCGCTGCCTTGGGAAGCAGAATGGCGCTGCAAGACGGTCAAGCCGGGTCATGCAGTCGACCGCGACGACATGAGCGTCAAGGCGCTGGAAATCCCGGAGTCAGAGGAAAGCTAAAAATTTGGCGGACAGGGTGGGATTCGAACCCACGGTGAGCTTCCACCCACGGCGGTTTTCAAGACCGCTGCCTTAAACCACTCGGCCACCTGTCCGCACTGCCGGCTTCGCCTTCTGGCGATGCTGGCTCGGCTCGCCGTTAGCGGGTTTGGCGTCGGTCGCAAAGGGGATTCCCAACCATGATGTTCCGTGCGACATCGGTTTCATGATGTTTCTGAAGAATGCGAAGGCGATCCGGGCGTTTGGAGTGGCTGCCATGGCTCTGCTCGCCGCCGGCCCTGCCGCTGGACAGGCCGATGAGGAAGAGGCAGGCTTTCAAGGGTATCTGCAACTTCTTGCCGCGCGTGGACGGGCTGAAGGCGTTCGCGAATCGACAATTGCGGCAATGACTTCGGGCCTCACTCTCAACCAGCGTGTTATCCAGCTCGACCGTGCGCAGCCGGGATCATCGTCCGGCACCATCCCGGCTTTCGATCCGTACCGTCGCCAGCATGTCGATTCGTCGCGCATTCTGCGGGGGCGTCGGCAATATGCGGCGGTGAGCGGCCAGATTGGCGCGATCGAGCAGCGCTATGGCGTGCCTGGGCCGGTCTTGATGGCAATCTGGGGCCATGAAACCGATTACGGGGGCTATACCGGCAATTTCGATCTGCCACGAGCGCTGGCAACGCTCTCCTACGAAGGACGGCGACGGGAGCTGTTTGCCGACGAATTTGTTGCGGCGATGAAGATGGTCGATCGGGGCGTGCCGCGGTCGAAGCTGGTCGGCAGCTGGGCAGGGGCTTTCGGCAATCCGCAATTCTTGCCCTCGGTCTATCTGCGCGTAGCGCAAGACGGCGATGGCGATGGTTTTGCCGACATCTGGAGCAGCCGCACCGATACGCTCGCCTCGATCGCAAATTACTTTCGCGATGCCGGTTGGCGTTCGGGGCAGCCTTGGGGCATTGCCGTCAGCGTGCCGGATGGGCTGGATCGCAACAGCCTTGGCACCACGCTGAAAAGCCCGCGGTGCCCGCGCGTGTTCGACCGGCATACCGGGTGGAAGACCATGGCCGAATGGCGCGCTCTGGGCATAATGCCGCGGAGCGGCAGCTGGCCCGGCGACAATGTCATGGCCAGCCTGCTCGAACCCGATGGCAGAGGGCGGACCGCCTATTTGCTAACTGGAAATTATAGGGTTATCCTCGATTACAACTGCTCGAACTTTTACGCTCTGTCCGTAGGACTTCTTGCAGATGAGATCTCCCGTTAGCCGAATTGCACTCGTTGCCACGCTGCTGCTTGCTGCTTGTGGCGGTGCGAATGCCAGCGTTTTAGCAGTTTCCGAGGCTGGTGACCCAGGTCCAGCGGGCGATTATCCGATGGTGCTGGGGGCGCCGTTCGTTGTCGACGGGGTGACCTATACGCCCGCCGACACGCTCAATTACGATTCGGTCGGCTATGCCGAGGCTGTCGCAGGGGCGGGCGTTTCCGGTGCCCACAGAACCCTGCCGTTGCCGAGCTACGTTGAAGTCACTTCGCTCGACACCGGCAAGACCATCCTCGTCCGGCTGACCGAGCGCGGCCCCATGACCGGCAGTGGTCTGGTGGCGCTGTCGGCGGGCGCATGGACACAACTCGGTGCTGCGCCAGGTGCGCGCCTGCCTGTGCGCGTTCGCCGTGTGAACCCGCCCGAGGCCGAGCGGGCGTTGCTCAGGACAGGCCATCAGGCTCCCGCACGGATGGATACGCCGCCGGGCTTGCTGGCTGCGCTGAAGCGGAAGCTCGGCATCGCGCCTGCTGCCTTGCCGGCCGACACCGTCGCCGAGCCGACCTTGCCGAAACCCGCCGCGCCCGCGAAGCCCGAACCGAAGGTTGCCGCCCAACCTGCGCCCGCCCAACCTGCCCCTGCCAAGCCTGCGCCCGCCAGGCTGGATGCGCCGGTTGCGGCCAAGGAAGCGCCCCCGCCTGCTACTCCGAAGCCCGCTACCCCGAAGCCTTTACCCACTTCTGCCTCGGCAAAAGGCTTTCTTATCCAGGTAGGCGCATACTCCACGCAGGCTCGTGCCGATGCCGCCGCCAAGGCGACCGGCGGTTCGGTGTCGCAGGTCGGCAAGCTGTGGCGCGTGCGTGTCGGACCGCACAAGGATCGTGGACAAGCCGATGCAGCGCTGGCGAAGGTTCGCGCGGGCGGCTATGCCGACGCAAGGGTCGTTGTCGCGCCGTGACCTGATAGGCGCGAAGCGACCGGCGTTGTCCGGGGATTGCACTTGCGTTTGAAGGTCGTGACAATTGCGATGGCTGCCACGCTGGCAGCCCTGCCGGTACAAGCCGCGGCGCCAGAGTTCCGTGGAGCGGATCCGCTCGGTTCGATGCCCCGGATCGACGCGCCGATTGCGTTGATGCTTGATGTCGGCTCAGGGCGCGTGCTTTTCTCGCGCGATCCGCATCGGCGTTTCGTCCCAGCCTCGATCACCAAGATCATGACCAGCTACGTCGCGTTCGACCTGATTTCGAAGGGCAAGCTGCGGCTCGACCAGCGCATCCCGATCCGGCCCGAAACCTTCCGCAAGTGGCGCAATGTCGGCAGCACGATGTTCCTGCCCGCCGAAGCGCAGCCCACGGTGGCGGAACTGATCGGGGGCATCGTCACGGTTTCGGCCAATGACGCCTGCGTCGTGCTGGCCGAGGGTGCAACCGGCTCCGTCCCCGCCTTCACTGCGCTGATGAACCAGGCGGCCGACGAGCTCGGCATGCGCGACAGCCACTTCAACACGCCCAATGGCTGGATGGACGAGGGCCAGACCTACGTTACCGCTGCGGACCTGGCGACGCTGAGCGGCGCGCTGATGACTCGCTTCCCGGACCTGTACCGTCGCTTCTATGGCCATTCGCAGATGACCTGGAACGGCATCACCCAGCCCAACCACAACCCGCTCTACGGCCACACCGAAGGTGCGGACGGCGTGAAGACGGGCTTTACCAACGAGGCGGGCTACGGCTTCGTCGGCTCGGCCCAGCGCAACGGGCGGCGGCTTGTCATGGTGCTTGGCGGCTATGACCGGCCGATTGACCGCACCAACCAGTCACGCGCGTTCATCGAATGGGGCTTTGCCGCCTGGGATGCCAAACCTATCTATCGCAAAGGCTCTGCCCTTGGCTCGGCGGCGGTGCAGGGTGGCGAAGCTCGCCAGGTATCGCTTGTTGCGCCTCACGACCTGAGCGTGACCATGCCCAAGGGCGCGGCGAGCAAGTACAGGCTGTCGGTGCGCTACAAGGGTCCGTTGAAGGCGCCCATCCGCAAGGGTGAAACCGTGGCGAGCCTCCTCGTTCGCGTGCCCGGAGAGCCGGTCCATGTCCTGCCGCTCGCTGCCGGCGAGGACGTGCCGCGCGGTGGTGTTCTGGCCCGCTTGCGCAATGGTGCGATGGGGCTGGTCGGCCTGTGAGCCCTGCACCGGGCCGCTTCATTGCGCTTGAAGGCGGCGAGGGCGTTGGCAAGTCCACGCAGGGGCGGATGCTTGCTGAAGCCTTGCGTGCGCGCGGGCTGGAAGTCGTGACGACGCGCGAACCGGGTGGGACTGCGGGCGCCGAGGCGATCCGCACCATGCTGCTCACCACCGAGGGGGAGGGGTGGGGCGCCCGCGCCGAGGCCCTGCTCTTCGCCGCGGCCCGTGCCGATCACGTCGAGAAGCTCATCCGGCCTGCCATCGCGCGCGGGGCGTGGGTGATCTGTGACCGCTTCGTCGACAGCAGCCGTGCCTATCAGGGCGGTGGTGGCGGGCTTTCCGACACTGACATTCTCGACCTGCACCGCATCGGTAGCGAGGGCCTCTTGCCGCACCTGACCGTCCTGCTCACCGTGCGCCCTGAAGTGTCGGCACAGCGTCTCGCCATGCGTGATGGTGGCGCGGGTGATCGCATCGAGAGCCGCGGTGCGGCCTATCATGCCCGTGTGGCCGAGGCTTTCCGCGCCTTCGCCGCGCAAGACCCGGGCCGCTTTGCAGTGATCGATGCCGAGGGATCGCCCGCTGACGTGCATTCGAGGATCATGGCCCGTATCGCAGGCTTTCTCACATGAGCGAGCGCATGATTGGCCATGACGAAGCCTGGCGCATCTGGCGCGCGGCCATTGCTGGCGAACGCATGCACCATGGCTGGATTCTCGCCGGGCGCGAGGGCCTCGGCAAGGCCAGCTTCGCTCGTGCGGCTGCCGCAGAGCTTGTTGCCGAACCCGGAGTGCCGCAACCTCCGGTCGAGGCGCATCCCGACATTCTGACGCTCTTCCCGCTCCCCGCAAATGACGACGAAGCCAAGAAGCGCGACGAGGGCAAGCCCTATCAGTTGAAGCGCAGCATCTCGGTCGATCAGGTCCGGGCGCTGCAGCGGCGCCTTACGACCCGCCCAACACTTGGTCGGCGGCGTGCGGTGATCATCGATTCGGCTGACCTGCTTGAGAAAAGCGCGGTGAACGCATTGCTCAAGAGCCTTGAAGAACCGCCCGTCGGCACCTTCTTCCTGCTCGTCGTCCACGCTCTCGGCCGCTTGCTGCCGACAGTCCGGTCACGCTGCACCGTGGTGCGGTTCCATCCACTTTCGGCAAGCGACGTTTCGCGCGCCCTGGATCATGCAGCACCAGAACTCGATGCCGAGACCCGCAAGGGCGCATTGGCGGTCGCGGGAGGATCGCCCGGCGCGGCCCTGGCTTTCGCGGCGCAGGACCTGGGCAAGGCGCAGGCGCTGTTCGCCCGAATCGTCGAACATGGCGATCCTGACCTCTCGCTACGCGGCGCCTTGGCCGGGGCGCTCGGCGCGCGACCGGACCGTGAAAGGATCGCCGCCGCCATAGAAGCTGCGCGGATGACCGTGGTCGGCGCGCTCGATCGTGTCGACGATGCTGCCAAGGTGCGGCTTGTCGAAGTCCATGCCCGCCTGGTCCGGCTTGCCGGCGAAGCGCCGATCTACAACTTTGATCCATCGATGCTGACCATGGAAATCGGCTCCTTGCTGGCATCGGCCGCGCCGACTAGGGAAGGGGCGCGATAAGCCACCGGATTCCCTTTCAGAAAGCGACTGGCCCAATGGGCGAACCCTTCTACATCACCACCGCCATTTCCTACCCCAACGGGAAGCCGCACATCGGCCATGCCTACGAAGCGATTGCGGCTGACGTGATCGCGCGGTTCCAGCGGGCCATGGGGCGCGACGTGCGCTTCCAGACGGGCACGGACGAACACGGCCTGAAGATGGCGCAGAAGGCGCGCGAGCTGGGCATAACGCCGCGCGAACTTTCAGA
Organism: Novosphingobium sp. CCH12-A3; assembly: GCF_001556015.1. Taxonomy (NCBI): domain Bacteria; kingdom Pseudomonadati; phylum Pseudomonadota; class Alphaproteobacteria; order Sphingomonadales; family Sphingomonadaceae; genus Novosphingobium; species Novosphingobium sp. CCH12-A3. Next base: position 36,310 of record NZ_LSIA01000315.1, read on the forward strand.
CGAAATGTCCTCGTATTTCATAAAGATGTGCGATGAGCTTAACGTTTCGTACGACGTCTTTATCCGGACAATAGAAGAACGACATCACGCCTCGACCCAGGAACTCTGGCGGCGCATGGAAGCCAGCGGCGATCTCTATCTTGATCGCTACGAAGGCTGGTACTCGGTCCGCGACGAAGCGTTCTATGATGAAAGTGAACTGGTGGCCGGGGAAGGGGGCGAGAAGCTCTCGCCGCAGGGAACACCGGTGGAGTGGACCGTCGAGGAATCCTGGTTCTTCCGCCTCTCGAAGTACGCCGAGCCTCTCCTGAAGCTCTACAACGAGAACCCGCAGTTCATCCAGCCCGACAGCCGCCGCAACGAGGTGATGCGCTTCGTCGAAGGCGGTCTGCGCGATCTCTCGGTCTCGCGCACCAGCTTCGACTGGGGCGTGAAGGTGCCGGGCAGCGACGGCCACGTCATGTACGTGTGGGTCGATGCGCTGACGAACTACATCACCGGGCTCGGGTTTCCCGATGAATCCGGCGACTTTGCAAGATATTGGCCAGCGAACCTCCACCTGATCGGCAAGGACATCGTCCGCTTTCACACAGTCTACTGGCCGGCGTTCCTGATGAGCGCGAACATCGCCCTGCCCAAGCAGGTCTTCGGGCATGGCTTCCTGCTCAATCGCGGGCAGAAGGAATCCAAGTCGCTCGGCAACGTCACCGATCCGCTGGAACTGGCGGAGCGTTTTGGCGTCGATCCGCTGCGTTATTTCCTCATGCGTGAAGTCGCCTTCGGGCAGGACGGGTCGTACTCCCCGGAAGCGATTGTCACGCGCTGCAATGCAGAGTTGGCAAACAGCTACGGCAATCTTGTCCAGCGAACACTGTCCATGATTTTCAAGAACATGGACGGGACACTTGAGAAGTTTGCAAGCTCCGAGGCCGACGATGCGCTGCTCGCCACCGTGTTCACAGCCTGCCGGGACGAACTGCCGCGCGAGTTCGAGGCACTGAACTTCTCTGCAGGTATCGATGCGTGGATGCGCGCTGTCTTCGCATGCAATGCCTACGTTGACGAGCAGGCCCCCTGGGCCCTGCGCAAGACCGATCCGGAACGAATGAAGGCGGTGCTGCTTACCCTGTTCATGGCCATCAGGGATCTGACAATCGCGATTGCGCCGGTGGTGCCCGCCGCTGCTGCCGAGGTCCTCGACCAGCTCGGCGTACCCGGCGACGCTCGCACCTTTGCAGCCCTGACCGATGCCGACTGGTATCTGGCGCGCGTGGCTACCGGTGAAAAGCTCGCGCAGCCGGTGCCGGCGTTCCCGCGCCTCGAAATGCCCGAGGAGCCTGCCTCGGCATGATGCTGATCGATTCGCATTGCCATCTCAACTACAAGGGTCTGGTCGAAGATCAGGCCCAGGTTCTCGGGCGTGCGCGCGAAACCGGCGTACGCGGCTTTCTCAACATCTCGACCCGCCAGCGCGAGTGGGCCGATATCGTCGCCACGGCTGAGCGCGAAAGCGATGTCTGGGCGAGCATCGGCATCCATCCGCACGAGGCTGATGGTCATGCAGATCTGGGCGAGGCTGCGCTGCTGGAAGCCGCCGCGCACCCCCGGGTCATCGGCATTGGCGAAACCGGGCTGGATTACTATTACGACCATTCGGACCGGCAGGTGCAGCAGGACCTGTTCCGGGTCCACATCCGCGTGGCCCGCGAAACCGGCCTGCCACTCATCGTCCACACGCGCGATGCGGAAGACGACACGACGCGGATCATCGAGGAAGAAATGGGGAAGGGAGCCTTCCCCGCATTGATCCACTGCTTCACCGCATCCGCGCCGTTTGCTGCCAAGATGCTGGAACTGGGCCTGTCAATCTCGCTTTCCGGCATCGTGACGTTCAAGAATGCCAAGGACTTGCAAGCGATTGCCGCCGAACTGCCTGAAGATCGAATTCTGGTCGAAACCGACGCGCCGTTCTTGGCGCCGGTGCCGCACCGGGGCAAGACCTGCGAACCGGCGTTCGTGTCGAACACTTGCGCCTTCGTCGCTGGCCTGCGTGGAACCTCGCAGGAAGCCCTTGCGGATCGCACCGGCGCCAATTTCTTCAAGCTGTTCAGCAAGGCCAGCCTGTGAAGCTGACGATCCTCGGCTCCGGCACGTCGACGGGCGTGCCGCGCATCGGCAACGATTGGGGCGATTGCGATCCGAACGAGCCGAGAAACCGGCGCACCCGGGTTGCCATCATGATCGAAGGCAATGACGGCAGCCGCTTGCTGGTCGACACCCCGACGGACCTGCGGCAGCAGTTCCTCAGTTGCGGCATCGATCGCGTTGATGGGGTACTGTGGACTCACGATCACGCCGACCACTGCCATGGGATCGATGACCTCAGGCCGCTCCGCTATGGTCGAGCAGGACCCATTCCGGGCTATGCGGCAAGCGAGACCGTCCGCCGACTGCGCCAACGCTTCGGGTATGTCTTCGCCGGGCAGCACGGTTATCATACCATTGTAGAGCTGGACAATCTCGACCGTGTCAGGATGTTGTGCGGCATTGGCATCGGTCATTGCCAGATGCCGCACGGTCCGGCGCAGTCCACCGCGTTTCGCTTTGATCAGGGCGGAAAAACAATTGGTTATGCCACAGACTTCAGCGAAATTACGAATGAAATGATCGACCTGTTCTACAAGGTCGACGTTCTGGTCGTCGATTGCCTCAGGCGGCAGCCGCATCCGACGCATTCGCATCTGGGCATGGCGCTCGAACTGATCGAAGCCACAAGAGCAGGACACGGCATCCTGACGCATCTCGACAAGTCGATGGATTACCGGACATTGTGCGCCGAAACTCCGGACCATGTCGAACCTGCGTACGACGGGCTCGAAGTAAATCTCTAAGGCGGTGCCGCATGGACAGCTACGACACAGTGCGCATCATTGGCATTTCCATGGCGCTTGTCTTGGCCGTCGCCAACTTAAAGGGCCGTGAGATCGGATTGTCTGACGGCTTGAGAATGGCCGCTTTATGGGCCTTTCTGTTTATCGTCGTGGCTCTGGTATTCTCCGTGCTGGGATGGTGACGACGCGCTCCTCTCAGTGCTTAGTTTACATAATCATTATTATCAAATCTGATTTGGCCGGTTGGATCGACACCCTAACTCCGGTCAACCGAACCGGGAAAATACCATGAGCGCAGCTGCCACGCCCAATCTATCGCGGCTCCTAGCCATCATGGCCCGCTTGCGAGATCCGGCGCGCGGTTGCGAATGGGATTGCGCGCAGACTTTCGCAACGATCGCGCCGTACACTATCGAGGAAGCTTACGAAGTCGATGATGCCATCGCCCGCAACGACATGGCCGCGCTGAAGGAAGAACTTGGCGACCTGTTGCTTCAGGTCGTGTTCCATGCACGCATGGCCGAAGAACTCGGTCTGTTCTCGTTCGAGGACGTGGCGGAAGCCATTTCCGCGAAAATGGAAGCACGCCATCCTCATGTGTTTGGCAACGAGCCTGACGAAGGCCAGTCGCGTGAGGACCGCTGGGAGTGCGCCAAGGCCGCTGAACGCAGGTCAAAGGGGGCGACCAGTGCCATGGACGGCGTAGCGCTGGCGCTTCCGGCGCTGATGCGGGCCGAAAAGCTCCAGAAGCGCGCTGTCAGGCAAGGCTTCGATTGGCCCGACCCATCCGGCGCAGCTGCCAAGGTTTATGAAGAGATACAAGAGCTTGCAGAAGCTTCCTCAGACTCTGAGCGCGTTGCGGAAGCCGGTGACCTGCTTTTTGCGGCGGTCAACCTTGTGCGCAAGCACGGCGTCGCGCCGGAAGAAGCGCTGCGCCAGGCTAACGCCAAGTTCGAGCGGCGCTTCAGGGGCATGGAGCAACTGGCCGAGGGCCGCTTTGCGCAGCTGACCCTCGACCAGCAGGAAGAGCTTTGGCAGGCAGTGAAAGCGTCAGAGCGCGGTGAAACGGCCTAGCTCACGCTGGGTCAACCGCACCTTGATGCGCAGCGCCGGATCGCCACCCGCAGTTTCCGCCTCGGCTTCCTCCAGGATATCGCCGTGGGCGTGCAGCCAGGCAATGCGCTGACCGTCTGACAAAGGAATCGTAAACTCCAGCATCTGCGCCCCGCCGGTGAGCATCTGGCCCAGCTGCTCGAGCAGCGCATCCACACCCGCGCCGGTCAAGGCCGAGATCGGCACCACCGGAACTTCGGCAATGCGCGCGGCAATGAGGTCCCGGCGCATCGCCTGCTCTTCGGCAGTCAGCAGGTCCCACTTGTTCCACGCCTCGACAATCGGGATCTTCGAGCCCCCTTCCCCGATCACATCAAGGTCGGCGAGGATCTGTTCGACTTCAGCCTTCTGATCCGCCGTCGCGGGATTGGAAACGTCGCGCACGTGCACGATCACGTCCGCCGCCGTGACTTCCTCGAGCGTGGCGCGGAAGGCCGCGACCAGTTGCGTCGGCAGCTCGGAGATGAAGCCCACGGTGTCCGACAGGATGGCCTTCTCGACGCCCGACAGCCGGATTGCCCGCATCGTCGGATCAAGCGTGGCGAACAGGAGATCTTCCGCCATGACGTCAGCGCCTGTCAGGCGGTTGAACAGCGTGGACTTGCCGGCATTGGTGTAGCCCACCAGAGCAATCACCGGCCAGGGCGCTCGCTGCCGCCGTTCGCGGTGGAGTCCGCGCGTGCGCCGGACCTGTTCCAGTTCCTTGCGCAGCCGCGCCATGCGTCCGCGGATCTGGCGACGGTCCGCCTCGATCTGGGTCTCGCCCGGGCCACCAAGGAAGCCGAAGCCACCGCGCTGACGCTCAAGGTGTGTCCATGATCGCACCAGTCGCCCGGCCTGATAATCGAGATGCGCCAGTTCGACCTGCAGCCGCCCCTCGGCAGTTGCCGCACGCTCGCCGAAGATCTCGAGGATCAGGCCGGTCCGGTCGATGACCTTGCGCTTGAGTTTTTCCTCAAGGTTACGCTGCTGGATTGCCGACAGCGAGCCGTCGACGATGACCAGTTCGGCGTCTGACTGGTTGCAGGCCACGCCGATGCGTTCCACCTGCCCCTCACCGAACAGGGTGGCGGGGCGGACGGCGCGGATCGGCAGAATGAAGGCATCGACCACTTCGATGCCGATGGCGCGGGCGAGGCCCTGCCCTTCTTCGAGGCGGCTTTCCGCATCCGAGCCAAGCCCCCCTCCCCGTTGCTTGATATCGGGGAGGACGACAACGGCGCGCGCGCCACGGGTGACTTCACCGGCTATTTCGCCGGTGTTGTTGCCAAATTCAAAAGTACTCAGGAATCCTCACCATCCCAGTCGCCGGTGAGATCAACATGACCGGCAGGCTGAATTGTCGAAACGGCATGCTTGTAGGCGAGCTGTACGTAACCCTCGCGCTCGAGCAGCATGCAGAAGAGATCATAGGACGCGACCTTGCCCTGCAGCATGACGCCGTTCACGAGGAACATCGTCACCTGCACGCCGGAATCGCGCACGCTGGACAGGAACACTTCCTGCAGCAAGCGGGCCTTCTTGCCGTTTTCCTCACCACCCGTCTGGAAGTGCGCAACCGAAAGCTGCTGCCCGGGCATGATCGTCGAGATCGCATGCTTGTAGACCAGCTGCGACTGGCCATCGCGGCGCAGCAGGATCGAGAAGTTGTCGAACCACGTGACGATGCCCTGCAGCTTGACACCCTTCACGAGGAACATCGTGACAGGGATCTTGTTCTTGCGCAGGTGGTTGAGGAAAAGGTCCTGAAGGTTCTGCCCCTTACCTCCGCTCGGGCCGGTTACCGGTGCCGAAGCTTCCGCGACTGGAGCGGGTTCGGGCTTGGGCCGAGGGCGGGCAGACAAGGTCTTTCCGGTCATTTCACGTGACTCCGTTTTCTATTGGCTCAGCCCTGCGGGGGCCTTCGCGATCTGGCCTTCGTGCTGATCGCACTCTGGCCGGGTTCATTGACGAGTTTATGTCCCCCCGCGCGTTCCGTAAACATGGGAAATTGCACAGGGTTCCGAATTAATGCGTATTCACACGCGCGAAATCAATCTGTCGCGCGATTATTCGTCGTCCTCATCCTCCCGACGCTCCGCCATTCCCAACAGCTTGAGCTTGCGGTGCAGGGCCGAGCGTTCCATGCCGATGAAGCTCGCAGTCTTTGAAATATTTCCTGAAAACCGCCTTATCTGGACCTTCAGATACTCGCGTTCGAAATTCTCCCGCGCCTCGCGCAGTGGCACGCCCATCAGGGCAGAACCTGCAGACTCTCCGCCCATCGGAGTGCTGACGATCTCTGACGGCAACATGTCCGAGTCGATCCGCGCCAACCGGTCACGCGGTGCCAGAATCACCGTCCGTTCGACGACGTTGCGAAGCTGGCGCACGTTGCCGGGCCAGTCATAGCTTTGCAGCGCCGCCATCGCCTCGGGCGAGATTGCAGGCGGCGCCACGCCCTGTTCGCTGGCGTACCGGGCGAAGAAGTGGTCCACCAACGGCGGAATGTCGTCGCGCCGGTCGATCAGCGACGGAATGGCAACCGGCACCACGTTCAGCCGGTAATAGAGGTCTTCGCGGAACCGCCTTTCGGCGATCTCCTTTTCCAGCGGGCGCGACGAGGACGAGACCACGCGGACGTCCACCCGCAGCTGACGGTGGCCGCCGACCCTTGCAAAGGACTGCTCGGTCAGCACGCGCAGGATACGTGCCTGGCTGGAGGCGGGCATGTCAGACACTTCGTCCAGGAAGAGCGTTCCCCCGTCCGCCATCTCGAGCAACCCCGCCCTCACCAGCTTGCCGTCGATTTCCTCTCCGAACAGCTCCTGTTCAAAGCGCTCGGGCGTGATGCGGGCGGAATTGACGGTGATGAACGGGCTCTGCGCCCGCGGGCTCCAGGAATGGAGCAGGCGCGCCGCAACTTCCTTGCCGGAACCGGCCGGGCCGGTAATCAGCAGGCGGCTACCGGTGTTGGCAACGCGCTTGAGTGTCGCGCGCACCTGGTTGATCGCCGAACTGTTGCCGGTGAACTCCTCGGCCATGGCAAAACCCTGGCGCAGGCGGGCGTTCTCACGGCGCAGGCGCTCGGTCTCGGTCGCCCGTTCCACCAGCAGCAGCAGGCGCTCGGCCTCGAAGGGCTTTTCGAGAAAATCCATGGCCCCGCGGCTGATCGCGGAAACGGCTGTGTCAATGTTGCCATGCCCTGAGAAGATGATGACGGGCAGCTCTGGCTCGCGCTTCTTGATCTCGTCGAGGACTTCCAGTCCATCCATCGGGCTGCCGTGCAGCCAGACGTCCAGCAGTACAAGGCTGGGCCGACGCTCGTCGATCGCGGCAAGTGCCGAGGTGCTGTCCGCCGCAAGTCTGCAGCCATAGCCTTCGTCGGAGAGAACGCCTGCGACCAGTTCGCGGATGTCGCGTTCGTCGTCTACGATGAGGATATCGAGTGCCATTGCTTGGGTCCTGTCAGTCCTGTTCAGCCATTGCGCTTGATGTGGAAAGCGGGTCGCGGGCAAAGCGCATGGTCACGCGTGTCCCTCCGCCCGGCTCGGGGGTGAAGGCCATTTCGCCGCCGTGCTCCTCGACGATCTTGTGAACGATGGCGAGGCCCAGGCCAGTGCCCTTCTCCCGGGTGGTCATGTACGGTTCGAGAATGCGCTCGCGCTCCGCTGGAAGCCCGATGCCATTGTCGGTGACGCTGACGGTCACCGTGTCGTGGTCGCCGGCCAGGGTCACCGCCACGCGCCCACGGTAATCGACGTCCTCGCTCTTTGCCCGCGTTTCAATGGCTTCGACGGCATTTTTCAGAACATTGGTCATCACCTGACCGAACTGATGGCGATCGCACTGCAACGGCATCGACGCGGCATCGCAGGCGAAGCTGAAATCGATCCCGGTATGCGCCACTTCCTGCAGGAACAGGGATTGCCTGACGAGGTCGCTGGCGTCCTCGGCCCGGAAGACAGGCTTGGGCAGCCGGGCGAACGAGGAAAATTCGTCCACCATCTTCCTCAGATCGCCGACCTGCCTGATTATGGTGCTGGTCAATTCCTCGAACAATTCGGGATCATTCTCGATCTGGCGGCCATAACGGCGGCGCAGACGTTCGGTTGCCAGCTGGATCGGTGTCAGCGGGTTCTTGATCTCGTGGGCGATGCGGCGGGCCACGTCCGACCAAGCCGCGCGACGCTGATCGAGCAGTTGCCGGGTAATGTCCTCAAAAGTGATGACGTGACCGTTGCTGTCCTGCACGACGCGCACCGCCAGCGTGCGCAGGTCACCATCGAGCGGATACTGGATCACGTTGTTGGGCTGACCCGAGTTCACGAGCTGCGCGAAAACCGGCGAAACTTCCGCGAGGGGACGGCCGATCGGGTTCTGGGCCGCGTCCGCAAGAAGCACGCGCTGTGCAGAGGAGTTGATCAACTGAACCGCGCCATCGCGCCCGATCGACACGATGCCCGCCGTGATCGATTCCAGAACGGCCTCGATGAACGCGCGTCGCACCTCGAGCTGCGCATTGGCGGTAACGAGAGCTTGCGTCTGGCCTTCGAGCTGCTGGGTCATGCGATTGAAGGCACGCGCCAGCAGCCCGACCTCATCGGTCCCGCTGCTCTGCGCCACGCGCATCGAGAAATTTCCGCTACCGATGGTTCGGGCTGCGGAAACCAGTTCGGCAAGCGGTGCCACCTGCCTGTCGGCAAAGCGCAGAGCTGCCCATACTGCTACCCCTACCAGTGCGAGGCTGACACCGAACAGGGCGAGGTTGAAGCGCAACTGCAGTGCCCTCGCCCGCGTCGTCAGCATGTCGTAGGACTTGAGCACGGTCTGCGCTCGCTCCCACTGCTGGAGCGCAAGTGCGTTCGACGTCCGCGCGGCAAAGAGATAGATGCCTCGGGCCTTATCGATGGGCGTTACCGCCTCGATCCGTTCGGCCGATGCGCGGACGACCACGGCTTCGCCGGCATCGAGACGTTTCAGATCCGCCTGCGTCACGCGCTGCTGGCGGTCGGTCTTTTCGGGATCGACTATGGCGGCAGTGCGAAGCGTGCCGTCGCCCGCGCGTTCGAGGATGGCGGACTCGTTGAGCTGGCGACTGAGAACCTGGAAGGAGTACCCTTCGGCAAATTCGGTTGAGGTGATCGGCGCCTGGTCGAGGTAATCGCGAATGTCACCAGCCATGGTGACCGTTTCGTTGCCGACGTCGCGCAGCTTGTCCTCGTAATAGCCCCGCGCGAGCTTGTTTGCATTCTCCAGCATTCCGCGGGAATTGTCAGAGAACCAGAATTCGACGCCGGACTGGAACAGGAAAGAGGCGAAGATCACGACCAGAAGCGTCGGGATTGCTGCGATCAGCGAGAACAACCAGACCAGGCGGACGTGGAGGCGCCCGCTCGATCCAAGCACGCTTTGCGCGGCGCGTCTGATTGCCAGTCTCCGGCCCCACAGTATCTGGAGGGCCATGGCCGGGACAAGCGTTCCGATCAGAAGACTTGACGTGAGGCGCGAAGGCAGGATCTGGCCTTCGCTGCCGCTGCCGGTGACCGTCAGCCAGCTGACTGCCAGCATCAACGCAAGGACCGTAGAGGCCGCCACTTCGAGCAGGAAGAACACGTTTGCGCGGCGCAGGCCGACGGCCATTCGCCGCACCCATCGCGGCATCCTGCGGACCGTGACTCTAGACTCCTGCATCATCGTTGCATGGTCACAACACCACTGTTGCAGAAATGCAAGAGGAAACCGACGAGTGTCTGGCGGTGGACGATAAGTGTCGCAAACCATCAGTCGCGCAGGGCGAAGTCCTCCGCAATAATGCCAAGCTCGGACAGCCGCTTCCGCAACGTATTGCGATTTATGCCGAGGATCTGGGCAGCGCGCAGCTGGTTGCCACCGGTCTGGCTGAGGATCGCTGCAAACAGGGGGCGTTCGAATGCGGCGAGCGCTGCGTCATAGACGTCTCCCGGTGCCGGACTGTTGCTCGAAAGCCAATGCTCTACAGCCACGGCGATGTCGCTTTGAGCAGACTCGGTCGTGTGCTGCAGTTCCTGAGCCGCTGAGCTGCCTTCAGCGTGAACAAGCAAGGGTTCGATCGCAGTGGCGTCGATGATCTCGTCGCGTGCCAGCAGGGCGAGCCGATAGATGAAGTTGCGCAGTTCGCGCACGTTGCCCCGCCACGGCTGGCGCGACAGAAGCTCGGCGCCGGACTGGGTCAACTGGCGGCGAGGCAGGCCTTCGGCTGCGGCATTCGCCAGAAAATGGCGGGCGAGAGCCTCGATGTCGTCTGCCCGGTCTCGCAACGATGGCAGCTCGATCGGCACCACGGCCAGGCGATAGTAAAGGTCTTCGCGGAACGTCCCTGCGGCAATCATCGGCAGGAGATCGCGATTGGTGGCGGCGACGATCCGGCAATCCAGTGTGATCTCGTCACGCCCGCCAACGCGACGGATCCGTCCAGACTGCAAGGCGCGCAGCAGGCGCGTCTGGGCCTGCATGGGCATGTCGCCGATTTCATCGAGGAACAATGTGCCACCGCTCGCCTGTTCGAACTTGCCGATCGAGCGGGCAACTGCGCCCGTGAATGCACCTTTCTCGTGGCCGAACAGCTCGCTCTCGATCAGCTCGGCGGGGATGGCAGCGGTATTGACGGCCACGAAGGGCCCGGACCGGCGATTGCCGAGCTGGTGGATCGCTTCAGCCACAAGCTCCTTGCCCGTCCCGGATTCGCCCAGGATCAGCACGGTCAGATCGTTGCGCAAGACCCGCGTTATCATGCGGTAGACCGCCTGCATTGCGGCGCTCCGGCCAACCAGCGGAAGGCCCTGCGTGACGTCCTGCGGCACGTCGATCTCGGCGGCTTCGGCCTTGCCGATGGCCTGCGTGACCGTGCGGACCAGTTCCTCAAGGTCGAAGGGCTTGGGGAAGTATTCGAACGCTCCGGTCTCGCTGGCGCGCACCGCCGTATCCAGCGTGTTCTGCGCTGAAAGGATAATGATCGGCATGGAGGGATGTGCATCGCGCACCGATCCCAGCGTTTCGATCCCGTCGCCGTCGGTCAGCATCACGTCGGTCAGCAACAGGCGGTAGTCGGCGCCCGCAAGATGCCGGTCACGCCCGGCCACCGAATCGCAGTGATCCACGTCGAAGCCTTCGGCTTCAAGGGCGGCAGTGATGACGAGGGCGATCGAAGCATCGTCCTCGACCAGAAGAACGCGCTTGGTCATCAGGGCACCGATCCGGCAACGGGGAGGTGGATACGGAAATGGGTCAGGCCATTGGCCTCGTCCCGGTCATGCGTGATGCGCCCGTTCATCTCGCGCACCAGCTTCTGTACCAGCGCAAGGCCAAGGCCCTGCCCGCTCTTCTTGCCGGTCACGAACGGCTCGAAGATGTGATCGCGCAGCTTTGGGTCGATGCCCGGACCATTGTCGGACACGCGCAGCTCGATCGGCAGGCGCAACGGCTTTCCGCCCGGCCCGACATGCAGCTGGATGCCGCTGGCAAAGCGCGTACGCACCGAAATTCGCGGCTGCAGCTGGTGCTGGCAGGCTTCCCGCGCGTTGCTCAACAGGTTGAGCAGGACCTGCACCAGCGAATCCGCATTGGCTGTCACCGGGGGAAGCGATGGGTCGAACTCCTCCTCGATCACCACGTTCGAAGGGTGCCCGGCCACCAGCACCGCCTCGGCGCGCCGAACGGCCTCATGCAGGTTGCACTCCTGCGCCGGCTCGGCACTGCGCCGCGACAGCGACTGCATCTGGTCGATCAGCTTGGCAATCCGGTCGACCTCGGCCGTGATCAGCCCGGTCATTGCCCGGTCGCGTTCGCTCAGCTTGCGGTCGAGAAGCTGCGCCGCGCCGCGGATGCCGGCAAGCGGGTTCTTGATCTCGTGCGCCAGCACTTCCGGCGCACGCAGGGCCACGCCCTCGCCGCCGCCCGCACCTCGCCCGTCGCCGGTCAGCGCCTCGACGCCGACGCCTTCGTGCAGCATCAGCAATTGCCAGCCCGGACAATGGGTCACCGGGCTCGTCATCACGTCGAACGTGCGCACCGGCTGCCCCATGATCCGCACGCCCACGCCGCGTGCAAACAGGTTCGCCTCGCCATCGGCCAGACGCTCGAGGATCAGCGGTTCCTCGAATTCGAACAGTTCCGCCACGGACTTGCCGACCAGGCGCCGGTAGCTCTGGCCCATCAGTTGCTCGGCGGCGGGGTTGACCGAAGCCACCACCAGCTCCGGATCGAGCTGCAACAGGGCGAGCGGCAGGCTGGCGACGACGCGCTTGGGATCGGGCTTCTGCCCGGGCTCGGTCCTGCGCCAGTCGGGCAGCAAGCTCATGCCGCCGCGCGCTGCCCCACCTGTGCCGAAAGGCTGTGCTCGATCGCGCGCTTGTAGAAGTCGGCCAGGTTGGCGAGCACCGCCTTGGGGTCGTCGATGAAGTTGACCTTGTTGCGGAAATCGGCCGAACCGTGGAGGCCCTTGGTGTACCACCCGATGTGCTTGCGAGCCATGTTGACCCCGGTGACCGTCCCGTAGTGCTCCTGCATCGCCTCGTAGTGTTCGACGATCAGCGCATACTGTTCGGGGAGAGTTGGATCGGCCAGGCGCTCGCCCGTCTCCAGCCAGTGCATGACCTGGCCGAGCAGCCACGGCCGCCCGTAGGACCCGCGCCCGATCATCACGCCATCGGCACCGCTCTGTTCGATCGCGGCGGCAACGTCCTCGATCCCGCAGATATCGCCATTGACGATGACCGGGATCGACACCGCGTTTTTCACGCTGCGCACGAAACCCCAGTCGGCATTGCCCTTGTACATCTGGTTGCGGGTGCGGCCGTGGACCGTGATCATCTTCGCACCGATGTCTTCGGCAATCCGCGCGAGTTCGGGCGCGTTCAGGCTGTCGTGGCACCAACCCATGCGCATCTTCACGGTCACCGGCACCTTCACCGCCTTGACCGTTGCCTCGATCAGGCGTGTGGCGAGCGGGATGTCGCGCATGAGTGCGGAACCGGCATCGCCGTTCACCACCTTGCGCACCGGGCAGCCCATGTTGATGTCGATGATCGCCGCGCCCTGCTGCTCGACCAGCTTCGCCGCTTCGGCCATCTGCGCCGGGTCACAGCCGACCAGCTGCATCGAAACGGGTTCTTCCATCGGATGCCAGGCTGCCTTCTGGATCGACTGGCGCGTCTCGCGGATGGCAGCTGGGCTGGCGATCATCTCGGTCACGTTGAGACCCGAGCCGAAGCGACGCACGATTGTGCGGAACGGCAGGTCCGAAACCCCGGTCATCGGTGCGAGCACGACCGGGCAATCGACCGTTACAGGGCCGACCTGGATGGGCTTGAGCACGGGCGGGACGGGAGCATCGGACATCGGGATCAAATCTGCCTAAAAAACAGGCAGGCGCTTAGTCGATTACAGGTGAAACGGCAAGACGGTTGCTCATCCGCCCCAAGCGCTGGTAGAGGCGCCGCGAATGAGCGATCCCCTTCCCTCCCGCACCGGGCCGGTTGCCGCCGTCGTCGTGGCCGCGGGCAAGGGCTCGCGCACCGGCGGCAGCGTGCCCAAGCAGTTCGTCGCATGGCGCGGAAAGCCTCTCGTCCGCCATTCGGTCGAAGCCCTGGTGGAAGCGGGCATCGCCCCGATCGTCGTCGCCATACCACAGAGCTTTGAGGCCGAGGCGGCGCAGGCGCTTTCGGGCCTTCCCGGCATCAGGTTCACGCACGGCGGCGCCACGCGGCAGGAATCCGTCCGCCTCGCCCTGGAAACACTGCAGCACGACGCGCCCGCGCGCGTGCTGATCCACGACGCGGCACGCCCAGCGCTGCCACAGGCCGTGATCGCTTCACTTCTAGGCACTCTCGACCGTGGCCTCGCCGCGATCCCGGTCCTCCCCGTGGTCGACAGCATGATCCGCGGCGCCGACCACGCGATGGCGGAAAAGGTCATTCGCGAGGAACTCTACCGCGTCCAGACACCGCAGGCCTTCGACTACGCCGCAATCCTCGCCGCGCACCAGGCGTGGACCGGCGAACCCGACGCGGGCGACGATGCACAGGTTGCCGCCTCAGCCGGCATTAATGTGCTGCTTGCCAATGGCGATGAAGCGCTCCGCAAGATCACTTTCGCCGCCGACCTCGAGGAACAGGACATGACCCGATTGCCCCGCACCGGCATGGGCTTTGACGTGCATCGCCTGGTCGAGGGCGAGGAGCTTTGGCTCTGTGGCGTGAAGATCGCGCACAGCAAGGGGCTGTCCGGCCATTCGGACGCCGACGTTGCAATCCATGCACTGGTCGATGCGCTGCTGGGCGCCGTGGCCATGGGCGATATCGGCGATCACTTCCCGCCATCCGACCCGCAGTGGAAAGGCGCATCGTCCGACCGCTTCCTCGCGCACGCTGCACGTCTCGTCCGGGAAGGCGGGTACGAGATCGGCAACGTGGATGTCACGATTATCTGCGAGGCCCCGAAGATCGGGCCGCACAAGTTCGCGATGCGTGAGGCGATTGCCCGGATTCTCGGGATTGACTCAAGTGCCGTCTCGGTCAAGGCGACGACTACGGAACGCCTCGGCCTTACCGGCCGGGGCGAAGGTATCGCGGCACAAGCGGTGGCGACGGTCGTCCCCCGCTGATCCGCAGGAGCAAAGACGTTATGGTCTCTTCCCGTATTCTTTTCGGCGCGCTTGCAGGTGCAGCGCTCATGCAGGCCCAGATGGCGCAGGCCGCAACAGCAACGGCGCCTTGTCTCAGTGAAAGCGAAGTGACCGCGCTGGTCGGCTACGCCCTGCCCTCGGTCATCGACGGCACGATGAAGGGCTGCAAGCCGCACCTTGCCGCAAATGGCTACTTCGCCACCCGGGGCAGCGAATTCCTGAACCGCTATGCCGCGCGCAAGGATCAGAACTGGCCGCTCGCCAAATCCGCATTCCTCAAGCTTGGCGGTTCGAAGGACGCCAAGATGGCGGACATGATGCAGAACCTGCCCGACAACGCCATTCAGCCCTTCGTCGAGGCGATGGTCAGCGAAATGGTCAGCGGCGAGATCAAGCCCGATCAGTGCACTGCTATCGAACGCGGCGTGCGCATTCTCTCGCCACTTCCGCCGGAAAACACGGCAGAGCTGGTGACCTTCATCCTGGTCATGGCGGACAAGCCGAAGCCCGGCAAAGCCTCGTCGTTCCCGATCTGCAAGCCGGCGGCCTGATCAATGCCGATGGAAAGCCTGCTTCCTGAAGAAATTGGCGATCTTGCACGTCGCGTGATTGCCGAGAATGCCGCCCTCGGCCGCAAGGTCGCGGTAGCCGAAAGCTGCACCGGCGGGCTTGTCGCTGCGGCCCTTACCGAAGTCCCCGGCAGCTCCGCCGTGCTCGATCGCGGCTTCGTGACCTATTCGAACGAGGCCAAGAACCAGCTTCTCGGCGTCTCGGAAGATCTCATCGATACCTTCGGTGCAGTTTCGATCGCCGTCGCGTGGTCGATGGCGCAAGGGGCGCTCAAGAAGTCCGGGGCCGATGTCGCCGTGGCCATCACGGGCGTGGCCGGGCCGGATGGTGGTTCGGAACAGAAGCCGGTCGGCACCGTCGTCTTTGCCTGCGCCAAGCGCGGCGAGGACCCCGAAGCAACCAACGCGGAGCTCAAACTGTTCGACAGCGCCAGCACGCGCGCCGAAGTGCGCTTTCAGGCGACGCTCACCGCGCTGGAACTCTTGCTGCCGTAAAGCTGCTCGGCCCTCTTCTCGAACGCGGCGACCATCTTGCGGAACGCCGCGTCGAGATACTGCCCGGCGAGCTTTTCGAAGATCGCGCTGCGGAACGTGAAATCGACGCAGAAGTCGATCACGCACCCCCCGTCGGGCCCTTCCCGGAACGTCCAGTCGTTCTCGAGCCGCTTGAGCGGGCCGTCAATATACTCGACCTTGATCGACCGCGGTCGGTCCTTGACCACGCGCGAGGTGAACTTCTCGCGCAGTGCACTGAAGCCTACGAGCATGTCGGCGATCATCTCGCTTTCGCTATCGGACTTGATCCGGGTGGCGACCACCCACGGCAGGAACTCCGCATAACGACGCACGTCGGCAACAAGGTCGAACATCTGTTCGGCCGACCATTGCAGCGTCCGGGTTTCGGTAATTCTCGGCAAGTCAGGCCTACATTCCGACCTTGGCAGCAGCCTTGGCCAACTGGGCATCGCGCGCGGCGCGCATCGCGCGGAAATCGTCGCCTGCGTGATAGCTGGAACGGGTCAGCGGGCTCGCCGCAACCTGCAGGAAGCCCTTGGCGCGCGCGATCGAGCCATACGCCTCGAATGCCTTCGGCGTAACAAAATCGATCACCTTGGCGTGCTTCGGCGTCGGCTGCAGATATTGTCCCATGGTCAGGAAGTCGATCTGCGCTGAACGCATGTCGTCCATGACCTGGTGAACCTCGAGGCGCTCTTCACCAAGGCCCAGCATGATGCCCGACTTGGTGAAGATGCGCGGATCGTGGCGCTTGACCTGCTCGAGCAGACGCAATGACGCATAATAGCGCGCGCCTGGACGGATCGTCGGATAGAGGCGGGGGACCGTCTCGAGATTGTGATTGTAGACGTCCGGCCCCGCCTCGACGATCGATTCGACGGCCGCTTCCATCTTGTTGCGGAAATCGGGCGTCAGGATCTCGATCGTGGTGTTGGGTGTGAGCTCGCGCAGAGCCTTGATCACCTTGACGAAGTGGCCGGCACCGCCGTCGGGCAGGTCGTCCCGGTCGACCGAGGTGATGACGATGTGCTCAAGCCCCATCTTCGCCGCAGCCGTCGCCACGTTCATTGGCTCCATCGGATCGACAGCGCGCGGCATCCCGGTCTTCACGTTGCAGAACGCACAGGCGCGGGTGCAGACCTCGCCGAGAATCATCACCGTGGCGTGCTTCTTGGTCCAGCATTCGCCGATGTTCGGGCAGGCCGCTTCCTCGCACACGGTGTTCAGCCCGAGTTCGCGCATGAGGGCGCGAGTCTCGCCATAGCCCTTGCTGGTCGGAGCCTTGACGCGGATCCAGTCGGGCTTGCGCTGGCGTTCGGGGCGGAGATTCTGGGCCGGTTCGGTCATGGCGCCCAGATAAGCCGTTACGCCAGCACTTGAAAGACCCAATCTATGTGGTCATTAGCTCAGGCCATGACCCAGGCATCTCCCGAACTCGACCGCCTCATTGCAGGCTATCGCCGCTTCCGCGAAAGCGGCTGGACCCCGAAACTTGAGCGCTGGCGCGAACTGCGCGAGGGTCAGGAACCGCAGGTGATGATCATTGCCTGCTCCGATAGCCGGGTCGATCCGGCACAGATCTTCGATGTCGATCCGGGCGAAATCTTCGTGGTCCGCAACGTGGCGGCTATGGTGCCTCCGTTCGAAACCAATCCCGGCCATCACGGCGTTTCGGCGGCGCTGGAATTCGCGGTACAGGTGCTGAAGGTCAAGGAAGTCGTGGTCATGGGCCACGGCATGTGCGGCGGCTGCAAGGCGGCCCTGACACAGAGCCTCAAGGGCACTGAGCCGGGTGAAGGCGGCTTTGTGGCTGACTGGATTTCACTGCTCGACGATGCACGAGAGGACGTCGTCTCGCACTTCGGGACCGAAGGACATGAAGCCGAGCGGGCGATGGAGCAGGCCGGCGTTCGTGCCAGCCTTGCCAACCTGCGCACATTCCCGTGCGTTCGCCGCAAGGAGGCGAGCGGCGAGCTCAAGCTTCGCGGTGCATTCTTCGCGATTTCAGACGGCGTGCTGCATGTGCTGGACGAACCCAGCGGAGCATTCGCTCCGGTCAACTGACCACGGCAATCGCTCCAGAAGCAAAAAAGGGCGGCCTGCGAAGGCCGCCCTTTTCGTTTGCCAGAAGCCTCAGGCTTACTTTGCCTGGGTGTTGGCGAAAGCCAGCCACAGGCGGCCGAGCGTTGCACGGGCGCCGCCGACTTGGGCAAAGGTCGCCTTGGCGTCAGCGAACTTGTCCTGGTCGAGCTGCGCGATGCCGAGGCGTGTCAGGGCACGGTCCTTGTCGATGCCACCCTTTTCGATGGCCATCTTGTAGAACTCTTCCGCCTTGGCGGCTTCGTCGTACGAAAGATACGCATCGGCCATGGCCATCGGGCTCTTGCCGTCCTTGGCAGCGCGGGCTTCCTTGTCCAGCGCCGGGAGTGAGGCCTTGTCAGGCGCGATGCGGCCCTTGGCCTGCGAGATGGCGTCCGTGACGAAAGCATCGTTCGCCTTCAGCACGCCGGCCTGCACGCCCATGTTGGCAACCTTCAGCACTTCGCCCGGCAGACGACGCGGGTCAGCTGCTTCGATGTACTCGACGTATTCGCGCTCGACGTACTTCGGATCGTTCTGGAAACCGCCCGAACGCATCAGCAGACGGCCCAAGTCCAACGACTCCTGGTTGGTGAACTGGCTGAACTCGCGAACCAGCTGGCCCGCACCGAGCCAGTTCAGCGGGGTCGGGTTGTTTTCCACCATCAGCGTCGACCATTCGATCGCCTGCGGCCCGAGCTTGTTCTTGTAGGCAATCAGGTTTGCACGCTTGAACCAGCCTTCGGGCACTTCGGCACCGGCTGCCTTGCGCGCATCCAGTGCCATCTTCAGCGCGGTCAGCGCTTCAGCGTTCTGGCCCTGCTGCGAGTACGAGTCCGCCAGCAGCTCGGCTGCCGTATCGTCCTTGTAGTTCGCCTGGACAACCGGGGTCAGCGCCTTGACGGCGGTGGCGTAGTCCTTGTTCGAATAGGCGAAGTTGCCGAGGTAGAACTGGTACTCGGTCACGTTCGCTGCCGGAACCTGCCCGCTGTCGAGCATGTTCTGGATGCCGCGCTGGCGCATCGCGATGTCGTTCAGCGTACCGCCGATGCTGACAGCCCAGCCGCCTGCCGCCATGCGGTCGAGCGGTGTCTTGATCGCAGCTTCGGCAGCAGCGAGTTCAGCCGGAGCGTTGGCCAGCAGCGCCTTCTGCGCAGCGGCATCGGCACCCTTCTTCTTGGCTTCATCAAGCGCGGTCACGGTCTTCTGGATCGGGCCGGCAGCGGCCACGAATTCCTTCGAGTAGCTGGCCTTCTCGGCCTTGGCTTCCTTTTCCTTGGCGAATGCCGCGGTCGACGTGACCGACAGTGCGCCGGCCGAAAGCGCGAGGGCCATCGCCGTCTTGCCAATCAGTCCGAAAGTAGCACGCATAGAAATCGTCTCCTGTTCGACCGGATGCGTCTGGCGGAAGCGACCCTGCCCCGACACCTTCGCACCCCGGTGTCCTCTCACCTCTGGTCGATCCCGCTAGTGGCGCGGAATTGGGCCCTTGGCAACGGTTTGCGCACTATCCTTTTCACGGTGAACGCCATTTGAATGGCGTCTCGTCCGAATATTCATGCATCTGGTCGCAGGTGTGGAAAACCGGCTTCGTTTCAGGCCCACCGTGGCCCGATTGCTGGCTATCGTGCGGCAATTGGCCTAGGGCCATCTTTCATCCCTTGTAGCTATAACGAAAAGCAGTTCCCGTGAGCGACGACACCACGATCATCGACCCCCCAGTCCCCGCCCCGGAAGGCGAGTTCCAGCGGATCGACATCGTCGACGAGATGAAGACCAGCTACCTCGATTACGCGATGAGCGTGATCGTCAGTCGCGCGCTGCCCGATGTGCGCGATGGCCTGAAGCCGGTCCACCGTCGCATCCTGTGGACCAGCCACGAAAACGGCTTCGTCTCGACCAAGGCCTATCGCAAGTCCGCCCGTATCGTCGGCGATTGCATGGGCAAGTATCACCCGCACGGCGACGCCGCGATCTATGATGCCCTTGCGCGCATGACGCAGGACTGGTCGATGCGCCTGCCGCTGATCGATGGGCAAGGCAACTTCGGCTCGATGGACCCCGATCCGCCGGCCTCGATGCGCTACACCGAAGCGCGCCTTGCCAAGGTCGCGGATTCGCTGCTCGGCGATATCGAGAAGGACACGGTCGACTTCATCCCGAACTACGACGGGTCGGAGCATGAGCCGCAGGTCCTGCCCGCGCGCTTCCCCAACCTGCTGGTCAACGGCGCGGGTGGCATCGCCGTCGGCATGGCCACGAACATTCCGCCGCACAACCTCGGCGAAGTGATCGACGGCTGCCTTGCCTACATGGACAACCCGCTGATCTCGATCGACGAGCTGATCCAGATCATTCCAGGGCCGGACTTCCCGACTGCCCCGCTGATCCTCGGCACCGCGGGCGCCCGCAAGGCCTACCATGAAGGCCGCGGCTCGATCATCATGCGCGCCCGCCACCAGATCGAGGAAGGCCGGGGCGATCGCCGCTCGATCGTGCTCACCTCGATCCCCTATCAGGTCGGCAAGTCCGGCCTTGTCGAAAAGATCGCCGAAGCCGCCAAGGACAAGCGGATCGAGGGCATTTCCGACATTCGCGACGAATCCAACCGCGAAGGCGTGCGCGTCGTCATCGATCTCAAGCGCGATGCTACGCCCGAAGTCGTCCTCAACCAGATCTGGCGCAACACCCCTGCGCAGTCGAGCTTCCCGGCCAACATGCTCGCCATCCGTGGCGGCCGTCCGGAAGTCCTCAACCTCAAGGACATCATCGAAGCCTTCGTCCGCTTCCGCGAAGAGGTCATCACCCGCCGCACCAAGTTCGAACTGAACAAGGCGCGCGACCGGGCGCATATCCTGCTCGGCCTCGTCATCGCGGTGACCAACCTCGATGAAGTCGTGCGCATCATCCGTGGCTCGCCGAACCCCGCCACGGCGCGCGAAACCCTGCTCGCCCGCGAATGGCCGATGGGCGAGATCGCGCAGTACATCAAGCTGGTCGAAGCCATCGAAGACATCGGCGTGGCCGATGCTGCCACCTATCGCCTGTCCGAAATCCAGGTCCGCGCCATCCTCGACCTGCGCCTCCACCGCCTGACCGCGCTGGGCCGGGATGAGATCGGCGAAGAACTCGAAGGCCTCGCCACCGCGATTGCCGAATACCTCTCGATCCTGGCTGACCGCGTGAAGCTTTACGGCGTCATGCGCCAGGAACTGCTCGAAGTCCGTCAGGCCTTCGCCACGCCGCGCCGCTCGGAATTGACCGCGCCTGCCGATGGCATCGAGGACGAAGACCTGATCGAGCGCGAGGACATGGTCGTCACCATCACGCTTGACGGCTATATCAAGCGCACGCCGCTCTCCACCTTCCGCGCCCAGAACCGGGGCGGCAAGGGCCGGTCGGGCATGGCGACGAAGGACGAGGATGCCGTGGCGACGATGTTCGTCACCAGCACCCACACTCCGGTCCTGTTCTTCTCGACTGCGGGCAAGGTCTATCGCCTCAAGGTCTGGCGCCTGCCCGAAGGCGGGCCGACCACGCGTGGCCGCCCCGTGATCAACATGCTTCCGGCGCTCGACAAGGACGAGACCATCGCCACCGTGCTGCCGCTGCCGGAAGACGAGGCGGAATGGGGCAAGCTTTCGGTCGTCTTCGCCACGGCCAAGGGCAATGTCCGCCGC
This sequence comes from Novosphingobium sp. CCH12-A3, assembly GCF_001556015.1. Classification (NCBI taxonomy): domain Bacteria; kingdom Pseudomonadati; phylum Pseudomonadota; class Alphaproteobacteria; order Sphingomonadales; family Sphingomonadaceae; genus Novosphingobium; species Novosphingobium sp. CCH12-A3. Next base: position 57,800 of record NZ_LSIA01000315.1, read on the forward strand.
AACTCGATGGATGCCTTCGCCAACATTCCGTCGAACGGCAAGTTCGCGATGAAGTTCGATGAAGACAGCGAAGATCGCCTGATCGGCGTCGCCCTGCTCGAAGCAACCGACGACGTGCTGCTCGCCACCCGCGCCGGCAAGGCCATTCGCTTCGCAGGCGACGAAGTGCGCGAATTCACCAGCCGCACCTCCACCGGCGTGCGCGGCATGACGCTCAAGGGCGACGACGAGGTCATCTCGCTGTCGATCCTGCACCGCGTCGGCACCACGCCTGACGAGCGCGAGGACTACGTCCGCTTCGCACCCTGGAAGGGCGAGAAGGAAGGCGAACCGGCCTTGTCGGCCGAGCGCTATGCCGAACTTCAGGCACGCGAACAGTTCATCCTTACCGTCTGCGCCAATGGCTACGGCAAGATGTCCTCGGCCTATGAATACCGCCGCACCGGACGTGGCGGTCAGGGCATCACCAATATCGACAACATTGCCCGCAACGGCCCGGTCGTGGCCAGCTTCCCGGCGACGCAGGCCGACCAGCTCATGCTCGTCACCGATCAGGCCAAGCTGATCCGCCTGCCGCTCGATTCGCTTCGCGTGATCGGTCGCGGCTCGGCGGGCGTCCGCCTGTTCAACGTCTCGGGCGACGAACATGTCGTCAGCGCCGTGCGTCTTGCCGAAGGCGAAGGCGAGGATGCCGAGACGACCGAGCCCAGCAGCGGCGATGAAAGCGCAGCACCTGCCGCACCGGAAGACGGCACCGCCGAATGACTGACCTCCCCCTCCTCGCCTACAAGGTCCTGACCGGCCCGCAGATGGCGCAGCTTGAAGCGGACGGCGTGTTCAAGGGTGCCGCGGTCGATCTGGCGGATGGCTGCATCCACCTGTCGACCGAGGCGCAGCTGACCGAAACCGTCGACAAGCACTTCGCAGGGCAGGACGATCTCCACGTCGCCGCCGTCGATCTCGCCGCACTTGGCTCTGCGGTAAAGTGGGAGCCGTCGCGCGGCGGCCAGCTTTTCCCGCATATCTACGGCGATCTGCCGTTGAATGCAGTCGTCGCCTATTCTCCGATGGAGCGGGATCAGGACGGAACGGTCAGGTTGCCGATCGCAAGCTGACCGTCTGGGCTAGGGCGGAAACCGCTCTAGTTGCCCGCGTCGATCAAGGCCTGAACTTTCCGATAGAAGCTTTCGCGCGCCTCGGGCTGTGGTCCGGCGTTGGCGCGCGGCCAATCCGAATTGCTGGCAATCACCAGTTTGCGCTTGGGGTCAATGAAGATGCCCTGGCCGAAGATGCCTTGGGCGGCGACAGTGCCATCGTCATTGGTCCACCACTGGAAGCCATAGCCGCGCCCTGCCCGGCCGATATCCTTCTGCTTGGTCGTCGCCTGTGCGAACCAGTCCGACGGCACGATCTGCCTGCCATCGCGCCCCTTGCCCCCGTTCAGCACGAACAGGCCGAACCTTGCGTAATCGCGTGTCGCCGCCTGCAGACAGCAACCACCGATCTCGAGCCCGGTCTTCCCCAACAGCCACGTCGCCTCGGCTTCCATTCCGGCAGGTTGCCAGACCTTCTCCTGCAAATAGGCAGACAATGACTTGCCGGTGGCCGAACTCACGAGCACGCCGATCAGGTGTAAGCGCGAAATTCCGCGCACCTGTTCGGTTGAGTGACGCGGTGTGAAGGATGT
>NZ_LSIA01000316.1:0-10026 GCF_001556015.1 Novosphingobium sp. CCH12-A3
TGACAGACCCGGTCTACCCGGCACCGAAACGAACTTCGCTTTGTTCACGGACGACCAGATGAAGCGAACGCGCGATGCTGCGGTCGAACTGCGTCGCATCCTCGATGAAAAGCCCGATGCAGCGCGGGTGCGGCTTGAACTGGCCCGCATGGACGCGATGATGGGACGACTTGGCGCTGCCGAGCGTGAAATGCGTGCTGCCCAAGCGAGTGGCCAGCTTCCGGCAGACGTCGAGCGTGCCGTGCGCTTCTATGCTGCTGCGCTTGCAGCGGCAAAGCCCCTTGGTGGCAGCCTGGAGCTTGCGCTTGCGCCAGACAGCAATATCAATCGCGCAACAAGGGCAGACACTCTAGGCACTGTCATCGGCGACTTCACCTTGAGCGACGACGCCAAAGCCAAGTCCGGCCTGGGGCTTGCGGCGCGCGCGCAGGGGTATCTCCGCGTGCCGCTTAGCACCGGAGCCCGTCTGCTCGCGCGGGTATCAGGCAGCGGTGACTTTTATCGCTCCGGACAGTTCGACGATTATGCGCTGGCCGTGCAATTCGGACCAGAGTTCCAGTCCGGTGCAGACCGGATCACCTTCTCAGGAGGCCCGTCCTGGCGCTGGTACGGCCAAGCGGCGTTCAGCCAGGGATGGGGGGGCACTGCGGTTTTCCAGCACCCTTTAGGCAAGCGATCGCAGTTTCGTGCCGAGGCGGCTGTCTCGCGCCTCGACAATCGCCGCAATGACTTGCAGGATTCAACGATCTATGCCGGCACTCTCGGGATCGATCGTGCCTTCAGCGCGCGCTTTGGCGGCGGGATGCAATTGCGGATGAGCCGCACCTCCGCGCGCGATCCGGGTTGGTCAGATTGGACCGGCGGGACATCGGCGTATGTGTTCAGGGAACTGGGCAGGACGACGGTCGTGATGGACGGAAGCTACTCGCGCCTTGAGGCCGATGAGCGCCTGTTCCTCTATCCGAGGAAGCGTGTGGATGACCGGTTCAGCCTCGGGCTTTCGGCAACGTTCCGCGCCATCCAGTGGAAGGGCATCGCACCTTTCCTGCGCCTCAGGATAGAGCGGAACCGTTCGACGGTGGGCATTTTCGATTTTGATCGGCGCGCGGCGGAACTTGGCCTGACGTCGGCATTCTAGCGTAAGGAAAAAGGGGAGAGGGGCGATGACCAGACACAACCGCAGGGCAGCGACAGCGTCTGCCTTGACCATTGCATTGATGCTGGCAGCGTGCGGGGGTGGCGGCAATGGCGTCAGCAGCACTCCGGTGCCTACACCTACGCCTACGCCTACGCCTACGCCGACACCCACACCGACGCCTACACCGACGCCTACACCGACGCCTACACCTACGCCGACACCCACGCCCACACCGACACCGACAGCAAACACGAGCCTGGTCGCGCCGCTTGTCAGCGAAAGTTTCAAGAATGTGGCATCTGTCGGAACTGTAAGTGTTCCGACCAATGGCGCCGCGGTCAGCACCTCGGCTTCAGCCTTGGCGCTCACGGTCTCCTACAACGCCACTAACCGCTCGTGGACTGTCTCGGACGGCACGCGCAGCCGCACTTTCGGTCCAGGCGACATCGACGCGACGCAATCGAACAGCGCAATCACGACCTACAAGTTCGTTTCGGGCAATACGACCGAGTTCCTCTCGTTGACCACGACAGGCACAGCCGCAGGTCAGACCCGTTTCGTGGGGGCAGGGATCTGGCAGCGCCAGGTCAATGGAAGCACCACGATCGATGGGCGCATTTCCTCCTTCGCCTATGGGGTACAGACGCCGAATGGAACGCTGCCGAGGACGGGCGCGGCCAGCTTCGATGTAAAGCTGCTGGGCGCGCGGACGTTCAGCACGAACATTTATGCGCTGGGAGGGACAGGCAAGCTTTCGGTCGATTTCCTGTCCGGCGGCATCGCCGGAAGCGGCTTCTACGACGAGACCGATGTTCAGACCAATGTCACCGCGCGGGGCTATAACTGGAACGCCTTTGCGCTGCTGTCCAAGAGCGCGAACAGTTTTCTTGGCCAGTTGAACTTGGGCAGCGCCGGAACGGGTGAGTTGCACGGGGCTTTCTTCGGCCCCAACGCCGAGGAAGTTGGGGCGGCCTTCTCGCAAAACCCCAACTCGGACGTCGCCGCAACCGGTGTGATCTACGGCGCTCGCGGCACGACACCGGTCAATACCTCGACCAGCCTTGCCACCCCTTCCACCGACCAGTTCTATCAACCGTTGAGCGCCTCCGTGAAGGGCACCCTTGATGGAGCAGGCAATCTTTCAGCAGTGGGCGCCGGCAGCGGGCTTGCGTCTGTGCATCAGGGTGAGAATGGATCGCCACTGGTGTTTTACGGTTCTGATGGCCGGATCATGTGGCAGCCGACAAAGGCGGGACAGGTCGGGCTGACGTATGACTTCTACACAAGCAGCGACTACCTGCGCGCAGGCATTCTGACCGACCGGCGATCGAGCATCGGCCAGATAGATGCGTTCGTTTATGGTTTCGCGACGGCCAATTCCTCAACCCCGCGAACCGGGACGGCTGCTTTCAACGTTTCCCTCAATGGCGGGATACTGGCCAACGGGTCGAAGATCAGTGGCGTGAACGGCAATGGCAGTTTCAACGTCAACTTCCAGACTGGCGCCGTTTCGACGCTTGGAGCCTATACTGTTGGCAATGCCATTCCGGGCACCTCGGCGGGCCTGCCGGGCACCCAATCAGATGCAGGCAACTGGAGCGGAAACGCGACGCTTTCATCAAGCGCCAATGCGTTCAATGGTAACATCACCTTCGATGGTACGACCGATTACAACGGCACGCTGACCGGCAAGTTCTTCGGTCCGGCTGGGGAGCAGATCGGGGCGGTGGTTCAGGCCAACAGTTCCGGCGGTGCCGTCATGGCAGCTACGCTTGCAGGCGGCCGCGGTTCGGACAGCACCGCTTCCCAGAGCGGACTTGCCGGCCTCACGACGACTACTGTGCTGAATGGCAACGATTCCCAGTACTATGTCGTCAACGGTCTCAGCCCGGCGGAGCAGGCGCTTCTCGATACCAATGTCGAGGTTACCTACAACCCGACGAACAAGTCATATGTTCTCACGTCGAAGACGACTGGCACGAACTTCGGCAACGCCGTGCAGCTGTCGCAGACGCTGGCGGCGGCGGACTATAAGGCGGCGGAAAGCACCAGCACCTTCGATGTGTATCGCGGTGCCGATTACACGGCGCGGGTGTTCAAGTTCGGTAGCGGCAACCCCTCGATTGCCCTGACTTACACCAGTTTTGCCGAAGTGGTGCGAACCGACACGGTAGACGGACGCCAGGTGGCGACCCACTACTATGTGCCGTTCGGCGGCCTGACGCCAAGCTTCCAGATCCCGCGAACGGGCTCGGCAAGCTATTCCGGGGTAGTCTACGGTTATGGCCGGAACGGTGCGACGCAGCGCGAGGCTTCGCTTTCGGGGACCAGCACCTTCACGGCAGACTTCGCCGCAGGCACTGGCAGCGCCGTCCTCGCGTTGACGGCGACAGATGTCGGCAATAACGCGACGTCGAGCCTCGGCAACTTTACTTACAGTGGATCGCTTGCGGGCAATTGTCCGGGTTGCGGCGTTGGCAACACGTTCTCCCTCAGGGGAACCGGCACCGACGTGCTCAGCACCAGCTTCCTCAACGGCATGTTCTTTGGAGCCAACGCTGCCGAATGGGGCGGCTCGTTCCTCCTGCAGCTGAATCCGCCGGGCGGACAGCAATCGATCTATTCAGGTGTGACCGTCGGCAAGAAGAACTGAAGCTTTGCAGCCTCACCATCCGCCCGGACGGTGAGGCTTCAGGTGTTCAATCGACGAAGGGATCGCGCACAAGGATCGTGTCCTCGCGCTCCGGGCTGGTGCTGACAAGGGCAACCGGCGTTTCGATCAATTCCTGCACGCGCTGGATGTACTTGATCGCTTGGGCGGGCAAGTCAGCCCACGAACGCGCGCCAGCAGTGGTGCCATCCCAGCCGTCCATCTCTTCGTAGATGGGCTCAACCTCAGCCTGATCGGCGGCGTGGGCCGGGAAGTAGTCCAGCACCTTTCCGCGCAGGCGGTAGCCGGTGCAGATCTTCACCTTCTCGAAACCGTCCAGCACGTCAAGCTTGGTGAGAGCAATCCCAGTCACGCCAGAGATGGCGCAGGACTGACGCACCAGCACCGCGTCAAACCAGCCGCAGCGGCGCTTGCGCCCCGTAACCGTGCCGAATTCGTGGCCACGCTCGCCAAGGCGCTGGCCCACTTCGTCCTCAAGCTCGGTAGGGAACGGCCCGGAGCCGACGCGGGTGGTGTAGGCCTTGACGATACCAAGCACGAAACCTGTCTGCGAAGGGCCAAGACCCGAACCGGACGCGGCGGTGCCCGAGACGGTGTTGGACGAGGTGACGAACGGATAAGTGCCGTGGTCAACGTCGAGCAAGACGCCCTGCGCGCCCTCGAACAGGATGCGCGCGCCGGCCTTGCGGACGGTGTTGAGGCGCTTCCAGACCGGCTGGGCGAACTGCAGGACGTACGGCGCTATCTCGCGCAGTTCGGCGATCAGTGCGGCGCGATCGACCGGCGGCTGTCCAAAGCCTGCACGCAGCGCATCATGATGCGCGCAGAGGCGATCGAGTTGGACATCGAGCGCATCGAGATGGGCAAGGTCGCACACGCGGATCGCGCGGCGGCCGACCTTGTCTTCATAGGCAGGGCCGATGCCGCGGCCCGTGGTGCCGATTTTGCCTGAGCCGGCCGCCTGTTCGCGCAGACCATCAAGGTCGCGGTGCAGGGGGAGAATCAGGGGGCAATTGTCGGCAATGGCGAAGTTTTCGGCATTGATCTCGACGCCCTGCGCGGTCAGCTTTTCGATCTCGGCCTTCAGCGCCCACGGATCGAGGACCACACCGTTGCCGATGATCGAGAGCGTGCCAGTGACAATGCCCGAGGGTAGCAGAGAAAGCTTGTAGACCTGTTCGCCGACAACGAGGGTGTGGCCGGCGTTATGCCCACCCTGGAAGCGGACAACGGCATCGGCACGGCTGGCCAGCCAGTCAACGATCTTGCCTTTGCCTTCGTCGCCCCATTGGGCGCCGATAACGGTTACATTGGCCATGAATACACTCCTCCACCCTGCCCGGGTGGATCCTCAAGACGCCCTTCGACAGGACTCGGCGAAACGGGATGGATGAGCGGGGCAAGACCCCGGTTTTCGGTGCGCGCCCTAGTGGCATAGGCAACCCAAAGTCAAGGGCGCCGCGAACTGGGCTGGTGAGATGGAAGGTCTCCTCGGCTTGCCGACAGCAGCTCTGACCTATCGCGGGGAGACCGGGTTGCCTTGCTGCAACTGTCGGCCAAGCCAAGGCCTGTTGTCAGGACGGTGCCATGTGGCGGGCAATGAAGGCACTCAAAAGTTGGGGCCACCGTCCCGCCGGCGCATTGGATGGGCCGATGCCGAAACCATGGCCCCCTTCTTCGAACAGATGAATTTCAACCGGACGCCTGGCGCTCTGCATCGCATCGAGGAACAGCAGGGAATTCTGGGATGGCACTGGCACGTCATCAAGAGCGTGCACGAGGAAGGTTGGGGGCGTGTTTGCACCGACACGGCGTGCAGGAGAGCGGCGCTCAATTGCCTCAGCAGTCGGATTTGGGCCGAGCAACATTTCAACCGACTGCTGATGCGTGTAGGGCGGTTCGGTGCTTATAACCGGATAGATCAGAGCGGCGAGGCTGGGCAGCGGATCCAACTGGTCCGCCGCATCGCGCCCATCATAGCAGCCGTCCCTGCCGGCGGTGATCAACGATGCAGCAAGATGACCACCTGCAGAAAATCCGATCACGGAAATCCTGTCGGGATCGATGGAGAATTGTCCTGCCCGACTCTTGATCAAGCGCATCGCCCGCTGTGCGTCCTGCAATGGCACATCGGCGCGATTCGCCCAGCCTTCGCCAGGAAGGCGGTAAACTAGCACGAATACGGTGTAGCCCAGTTCAGTGAAGGTACGCGCAACGTCCGTGCCTTCATTGCGGATCGAGACGAACGTGTAGGCTCCGCCCGGGATCGTCAGTATAGCCTGCCCGTTGCTCCTTTTTGGACGGAACACGCGCATCTCCGGTCGGGCGACCCCTGCAATGAAGGTGGGGTCGAGTGTGATTGATGGCTTGGGCGCTGTACGCGGGCTTCCGGGCGGCAGGCCGTCCCACAAGGTGATCGACGGCGCTCCGATCCATTCGGCCGGAAGCGGTCCGGCTCCATGCGGAATCTTCAGCGCTTCCCTTGCGGCGCTGACAGGTAAAGTCATCAGAAAAAGCCCACTTCCCAGCAGAATTTGCCTGCGATCGACCGGCATACGCATGACCTTCTCCGGCATGCGTGGCCGGAGATCATCGCTCCGGCCACGGCGCTTCCTGTTGTCAATGCGATCAATACTTGAAGCCGACGCGCAAGCCATAGGTTTGCGGCATGGCATAGCTTGCCGTCGTCGAACTCCAAACGGGAACGACGGTTGTGGGGATGCGACGGTCCTCGACGTTGTTCATGAACACGTTGAGGTAGGCATGCCCCGAAGGTTCGTCGAACTGCAGGTTGAGATCGGTCTTCGTGTAACCTGCAATCCGGCCCTGGATGGCGTTGTCCACGCTGGCGAATGTTGCCGTCTGCGCGAAGAAGTCGACTGCCGGAGTGATCTTCCAGCCAGAAGCGGTTTCGAACTCGTGAGCATAGCTGAAGCGCCCGCTGAAGCGTGGTGCAAAAGGCAGCCGATTGCCCGAGTAATCGGCAACTGCCGGCGCGATCGGCGCAAAGCCCAGGATCGGCGCGAAGATGTTGTAGATCGTATCGGCTGAGCGCAGATTGTCAGGTGCGTTGGCAAATCGCAGGAACTTGGTATCCAGCCAAGAGAAGTAGGCCGTGAGCCGATCTGCCGGGGTGGGGCGGAAGGTTGTTTCCAGCTCGATGCCACGAATGCGCGCCCGGGCCGCATTGGTCGTAACCGGTATCGGGCCTTGCACCGGATCGACGATAATCGACGACACCTGCAGGTCCTTGTAGTTCATCTGATAGGCCGTGGCGCCAAGGAACAGGCGGCCACCCATCAGGTTGGCGCGCAGACCCAGTTCGAAATTGTCGACGGTTTCAGGCGCATAGCTTCGGAAGTTCGCCGGATTGGAACTCGGCTGCAGGCCACCCCCGCGATAGCCGGTCGAGACCGTAGCATATGCGAGCAGGTTCTCAGTCACGTCGGCGTCGATGCCCAGCTTCCAACTGACCTTGCTGTATTTCGCGCTCGGACGGTTGCGATCATCGGTATAGGCGATCGTGAAGGTCGGGCAGACATCGGGGGCGATTGTATCGCGGTCAAACGACTGGCCCGGGCAGACCAGTTGTTGCTCATGGCTGGTAACCGTATCCCAGGTTGAGCGGATACCCGCGACAAGGCGAAGCGATGGTGCAATCGCGAAGGTTGCCTGTCCGAACAGGGCGCGAGACTTGCTGCCCACACCGGCATAAGTGTTGACCACATCGACGGCGTCAATCGTGGAGATCTGATCGCCTGTCCCGACGACCTTCGCGCCGAAGAGGTTGAAAACCAGATTGAAAGGAGCGGGCGCCGTATTGCCGGCGTGCAGCAGTCGGGTGCCCGAGGGCTGGCGATCCTCATACAGGAATGCGCCGCCAACGAGCTTGAGCGGGCCATTCTCGTAATTCACGTCAACTTCGTGGGACCAGGTGCGGGTGCGATGATCGATGTATTCCTGCGAGAACACGCCGGTCGAGGCCGTGACGCCGTCGTTCTTGAGGAGTGAATAGCCGGTAAGGTATGTGAAGCTGAGGCTATCGGTGGCATCCCACACCAGCTTCGAACGCACGTCATAGCTGGTGATGTCCTGCCGGTTGCTGGTTACGGTATCCAAGCCGGGATTGATCGCATCCGAGGGGACGATCGTGACCGGGCCGAACGTGCCCGCCACCAGATCTGCCTGCGGATAGACGTTGTAGTTGCGCAGGAACACTGATGCGACTGTGCCGGTGTTCCGGGCATAGGAGCCCGACAGGCGCCAACTGAGGTTCGGCGCCGGATCGAATACCGTGGTAACGCGCACCGCCGAAAGGTCAGTCTTGTCAAAGCGGCGCGCCGCAAACTTGGGGCCGTACCCGTCGTTGACCTGATGGAACGCCGCTACGCGGACGCGCAGCATGTCGTTCACTGGCAGATCTACGGCAGCTTGCGCACGGATATCGTTGAAGCGGCCATACTGCAGGCTGGCGCTGCCACCGAAATTACGTCCCGGGTCGGCTGTGTTGATGTTCACGACACCGGCAGTGGCATTGCGCCCATACACTGTGCCTTGCGGGCCGCGCAGCACTTCGATGGCTCCAAGATCGAACAAGGCCAGCGAAAGTGCGACGGGGGACGGATTGTAGATACCGTCGAACTGGGTTGCGACTGTGGAATAGCCGCTAAAGCCATTGTTCGAGCCAATTCCGCGAATGGCAAATCCGTTCTGCGAAAGCTTGAGCGTTGGCACCGTGGTCGCGATCTGTTCGCTGGTGGTCAGGCCCTGTCGATCAAGCAGTGATTGCGAAACAACGCTGACGGCAACGGGAGCCTTCGAGAGCCGTTCGCTGCTCTTCTGAGCTGTGACGACGATCTCGGTCGGTACGGATGATCCGTCATCCTGAGGTGTTGCCACATCCTGTGCATTGGCAGTCATGGATGACGCTGCAATTGCTACTGAGGCCAGCAGAACGGAACGTATGTGCATGGGTATTCCCTCCCTTGATCGGCGCAGTCCTGGCCGGTTTGGACGCGACTTTTCCTGTCTTCGTCCGATTCGGGCTCCTTTCATCACAAAAGATGCGATTGCGCAATCGATTGCTCTAACCTAAACAGGGTGGAGCATTCAGGTGCGGTGAGCCAAGAAGTACTGAAGACTTTGCGGCGATGCCGGAATTCTTGCTGGAGTCGTTGAGCCGGGGATATTCCCGCACACTCTCGCTCCGCCATCTGATTGAGCAGGAAGAGTCAACGATTGCGCAATCTTTGCGCAATCCTCCCGGAGGAAGATCGCACTATGGCAACTACCGTTTCCGAGACTGGCAAACGCGTTGCCTCCGGGGCTTGTGCGAGCCCGACGATGTGGAGTGCTGCAGATCTGGGTGGGTTGGCGCTCTCCGAAACCAACTCCATTCCCACTCTCTCGCCAGCACCCGCTGCCCGCGTGGATGGCTTCGACCTTTGGGACATGTGGCCTATCGAACGGGCCGACGGCACGCTGCCTCGCTTCAATGGTGCGGCGTTCTGGATGATTCTTACTGCGCCTGCGGCCGCCGACCCCGATTCCCGCCACGCAATCGCCCGTATCCGTCTGGCAAGCGAGCACGATGGCCGCTGGACGGTCCACCAACCGGTTTTTCCCGATGGCTTCACCCCCGGCGATCGCGAATGGTCCGGCTCTGCAGTCCTGGATGAGGCAAAAGGCGAGCTTACGGTATACTTTACCGCTGCCGGGCGGCGTGGATCCTCTGTGGCAACCCTTGAGCAGCGCCTGTTCGAGGCTCGTTGCCGGTTTTCCGAAGCGGACGGGGCCGTAATCCTGTCTGACTGGTCAAGGCCCGTTGAATCCGTCGAGGCCGACGGAAAAGATTACATGATTGCCAACCAGATCACCGGTGTTGGAGGGGAAATACTTGGTTTCCGCGATCCGGGCTTTTTCCGTGATCCCGCCAGTGGCCGTTCCTTCCTGTTCCTCACAGGATCATGTGCCAAGTCGCCATCGCGATGGACCGGTGTGATAGGTGTAGCTGAAGCCATCGGCGCAGAAGGTTCCGGCTGGCGCCTGCTGCCGCCGGTGCTTAGCGCGGCGGGCTTCAACAACGAACTCGAGCGCCCGCACATGAGGGTCGTTGATGGTCGCTACTATTTGTTCTGGTCAACTCAGCGGAAGGTCTTTGCAGCTAGAGCAGATTCCGATCACTCTGGCTCATACCCGGCGGCGATAAAATAGTTGG
>NZ_LSIA01000317.1:0-10814 GCF_001556015.1 Novosphingobium sp. CCH12-A3
TGACAGACCCGGTCTACCCGGCACCGAAACGAACTTCGCTTTGTTCACGGACGACGAGGTCGTTGTCACTTCCATCCCGCATGGGTGGGCTTGCGACGTGTCGGCTTTCAGCAGAGAATCAGGCGGCCCGCGCGTTTAAGCAGAACGTGCGAATGCGGTCCGCATCCTTAACGCCCGGTGCGCTTTCCACGCCTGACGAAACGTCGACCAGCGTCGTACCGGTTCCGCGCACGGCCTCTGCCACGTTCGTGGGCGAAAGACCTCCGGCAAGGCCCCAGCGCAGCGGCCCCTTGTAGGCACGCAGCAGGTCCCAATCGAACGCAAGGCCAAGGCCACCGGGTAGCGCCGCGCCCTTTGGCGTCTTGGCATCGAACAGGATGAAATCGGCAACACCGGCATAGGCATCGGCCTTGGCCACATCGCCCGGACCCGCCACCGAGATCACCTTCCACACCGGTTTGCCGAAACGGGCGCGGATCGCTGCGGCCCGCGCCGGATCTTCCTTGCCATGCAGTTGGATTGCGTCGAGCCGGGCTGCGGCCACGGCATTGCCCAGCGCTGCATCATCGGCATCAACGAACACGCCGACTCGAGTCAGTCGTCCCTCTGCCTGCATGGCCAATGCCGGAGCATCGCCCAGCGTCAGAAAGCGCGGTGACGGTGGGAAGAAGTTGAACCCGACATGGCTTGCCCGCGCCTCGATAGTTGCGGAAAGCGCGTCGCGGGTGGTTACCCCGCAGATCTTGATGGAAGGTCCAGGCATGAGCGGCGCGTTAGGAGAGGCGCGCCGCCCATGTCAATCAGGCCTCAGGGCGCCAGTTCGTAGCTGACGTTGACTGTCACGGTCATTTCAAGTTCGCCTGCTGCCACCGGCGAAGTGCTTTGCACCATGGCTTTTTCTGCGCGGGCGAACATGATCGGCGGCTGCGGCGGCGCCCAACCACCGTTCTCGCTGATCGACAGCACGCGCACCACGCGCAGACCAGCGGCCCGGGCATAGAGATCGGCCCGCGCGCGCGCCTTCTTCATCGCCTCGAGCCGCGCCTCGTCGAGCGCACCATCGGGGCTGTCGATCTGGAAGGTCGGGCCATTGACCTGGTTGGCACCGGCCGAAACGAGAGTGTCGATGACCTTGCCGTACTGGTCCAGCTTGCGCTGGCGGACCGAAACCTGATTGGTCGCCTGATAGCCGATGATGACCGGGTCCTGCTGTTCGAAGGAGCCGTCCGGCAGGCGCTTGGGCTGGCCGTAGACCGGATTGACCGAAAGGTTGCTGGTCTGGATGTCGCGCTCGGCGATGCCGGCCTTTTTCAGGGCAGCGATCACAGCGTTCATGCGCTGCGCATTCTCGGTCAGCGCTTCGCCTGCGGTCTTGCCCTGTGTGGTGACGCCGGCATTGAACACGGCGAGGTCGGGCGTGCGGGCCGATTTGCCCTCTGCCGAGATGTTGAGCAGGGTGTTGCCAGCGGCCACGACCGGGCCTGCGGAAACGGTCTGCGCTTGCGCACTCTGCGCAAGGCCTGCGCCGGCAAGCGCGACCAGCGGCAAAGCAGCAAGAACGGTAGCGGATTTGAAGAACTTCACGGGGCTTGTCTCCTTATGGATTGCGGCAAGACTTGCCCAGTCCAACTGTCGCACACCTGAACTGGTGCCCGCTTAAACGCGAAACATGGGATTAATCCTTCGCGGTTATGTCCCGTTAATGTTGGACGAGGGGGGAATACATGAAGCGTGCGGGACTGATCCTTGGAGCTGCGCTGGCCAGTCTGCTTGCTGGCTGCGCCGCCGAGCCTGACGAATTTCCGCTCAGCCGCAAGCAGGCATACGACAAGCTGCTCTCCGCCCGCATCGCGTCGTCCGGTGACGGCCCATTCTTCCGGTTGCGGACGACCATCACCGGCAATGGCGGTTCTGAAGTCACCTATGATGCCTTGGGCGATATGGCCCACCGCATCTGCCACATGCATCTGACCGAGCTTGAGCCACAGCTGACCAAGGTCAAGGTGACCTGCGAGGGCGGTGGCGCCGGCGAAGGCGCAGCGGCAGGCATGGCCCACAACATGATCCGCAACCGCGTGATCGAACTGGTCGATGCCACGCTGAAGGACCGTCCGTTCAACCCCGAGCTTGCCGGTGGCGCAACTGCCTCCCGCTGGCCAAGCGACGGTGTCGATGGCAGCTTTGCCGGTGCTGCTGGCAAGGCGCTGAAGCAGGATGCCGAAATGCACCGCGATATTGCCGAGGCCGAGCAGGCTGCAAACGAAGCACAGGTCGAAGTGCCGAGCGATTATGGCGATTCGGGCGCCGGTTCCGAACCACTGCCCGAATAGACCGCTCAGCTAAGGTCTTTTTCCAGCACCACCATGCGGAACGGCACGGCCTCGCCATTGGGGAAGGGTCGCGTTTCGCCGCTGCGGGCATAGCCGCGGCGTTCGTACCACGCGATCAGTTCGGGCCGCGCGTCGATCACCGTCATTTCCATGAGCCGCGCGCCGAACGCCTCGGTGGCCATGTCCTCGGCATCGGCGATCAGCGCGCGGCCCAGACCCTCGGCCTGCAGGTCCGGATCGACGCACAGCATCCCGAGATAGGCGCGGGCCTGGCCGACATCGGTGATCGTAACCGTGCCTGCCAGCACACCGTCGATTTCGGCGAGAAGCACGCGAGAGGTCTCCGCTGCGATGGTCTCGGCCAGTTCCGCGTCGCTCGTGCGCTCGTCGTCGAGCAGGTCGGCCTCGTGCGTCCAACCGCGCTTGGCGGTGTCGCCGCGATAGGCCTTCTCGACCAGCGTCCGCAGAGCCGGCACGTCCCCAGCCTTGGCCAAGCGGAAACGAATCATGGGATCAGAGTGTCGCCTCGATCGCGCGCGCGGCGGCGACCGGGTCTTCGGCGCGGCTGATCGGGCGGCCGATCACCAGCACGCTGGCGCCAGCATCGCGCGCGGCGCGCGGCGTGACGGCGCGCTTCTGGTCGCCCAGAGTGCCATCGGCAGGGCGCAGGCCCGGCACTACGAAGAAGCCCTTCTTCCAGCGCTTGTGGATTGCGCCAACTTCGTGGCCCGAACAGACGATGCCATCGAGCCCGGCTTCCTGGGCGAGGTCGGCAAGGCGAAGCGCTTGGTCATGGGCCGAGCCGCCAACGCCCATCGCCGCCATGTCGCTGTCGTCGAGGCTGGTCAGCACCGTCACGGCGACGACCTTGGTATGCTCCCCTGCCGCCGCCTTGGCATCCTCCATCATCGCGCGGCCACCGCCGGCATGGATCGTCACGATCGCCGGTTCGAGCACATGGATCGACTGCATCGCGCCCGCCACCGTGTTCGGGATGTCGTGCAGTTTCAGGTCGAGGAAGATGGGCAGACCCACCTTGGCCACCTCGTGCACGCCATGATGACCGTGTGCACAGAAGAACTCGAGCCCCAGCTTCAGCCCGCCGACGTGGCCCTTGACCTTCTTGGCAAGCGCGATGGCGGCGTCGAGCCGGGGCAGGTCGAGGGCAAGGTAGATCGGGTTGCTCACGGGGTCTCGCTCTTGAGTGTATCCGCGTCACGCGCGGTTTCGAGATTGGTCGACGACAGCGAAGGCGCGGCCTTGGCGCCAAGCGATGCCTCGAGGTTGGCAATGCGCCGCGTCAGCCGCCAGCGCGTCGTCCGGTACAGCAGCCAGGTCGGGACGAGACCGAGCAGGAAAGCAAGGATCACCAGCGCGGGCAGGCGGGTCTCCAGCAGCAGGCCTTCCCAGATGCGGACCTCGACCGGTTGCCAGTTGGCTGCGGTGAACGCAGCCAGCACGCCAACGACGAGTACCCAGAAAATCGTGCGCAGCATCCTCATGCCTTTCGCTCCGTGAGCCACCCGTCCTGCTCCGATGATTAGGACAGGTTAAGTCTCTTGGCGAGTCCCGGCAGGAAGGGGCTCAGGCTTCCCCGAACACCCGCGCGAAGATCGTGTCGATGGCCTTGAAGTGGTAATCGAGGTTGAACTTCTCCTCGATCTGCTCCGCGCTCAGCACCGCAGCGACCTCAGGGTCCGCCTTGAGCAGTTCCATCAGCGAAAGCTGGCCGTCCGATTCCCACACCTTCATCGCATTGCGCTGCACCAGACGGTAAGAAGCGTCGCGCTCCAACCCGGCCTGGGTCAGCGCCAGCAGCACGCGCTGCGAGTGGACAAGGCCGCCCATCTTGTCGAGATTCTTCTGCATCCGCTCGGGGTAGATCACGAGCTTGTCGACCACCGAGGTCAGGCGGGCGAGTGCGAAATCGAGCGTGATCGTCGCGTCCGGGCCGATGAAGCGCTCGACCGAGGAGTGCGAGATGTCACGCTCGTGCCACAGTGCCACGTTCTCCAGCGCCGGGGTGACGGCAGAGCGGACCATGCGGGCAAGGCCGGTGAGGTTCTCGGTCAGCACCGGGTTGCGCTTGTGCGGCATCGCCGACGAGCCCTTCTGGCCGGGCGAGAAGTATTCCTCCGCCTCGAGCACTTCGGTGCGCTGCAGGTGGCGGATTTCCACGGCAAGGCGTTCGATCGACGAGGCGATGACGCCGAGCGTCGCAAAGAACATCGCATGACGATCGCGCGGGATCACCTGCGTCGAAACCGGCTCGACCGCAAGGCCGAGCTTATCGGCGACGTATTCCTCGACCGAGGGATCGATGTTGGCGAACGTGCCGACCGCGCCCGAGATTGCGCAAGTCGCGACTTCCGCCCGCGCGGCGACAAGGCGCGCGCGGCAGCGGGTGAACTCGGCATAGGCTTCGGCGAGCTTCTTGCCGAAGGTGGTCGGCTCGGCATGGATGCCGTGGCTGCGGCCGATGGTCGGGGTGTACTTGTGTTCGAACGCGCGGCGCTTGATCGCCTCGAGCAGGGCGTCCAGATCGGCCAGCAGCAGGTCCGAGGCACGGGCGAGCTGTACGCTGAGCGTGGTGTCGAGCACGTCCGAGCTGGTCATGCCCTGGTGCATGAAGCGGGCTTCGGGGCCGACCTGCTGCGCCACCCAGTCAAGAAAGGCGATGACGTCGTGCTTGGTCACGGCCTCGATCGCGTCGATCGCGGCGACGTCGATGGCGGGGTTGGTCGCCCACCAGTCCCACAGTGCCTTGGCGCCCGAAGGCGGCACCACGCCCAGTTCGCCCAGCTTTTCGGTGGCGTGCGCTTCGATCTCGAACCAGATGCGGTAGCGGGCTTCCGGCTCCCAGATCGCGGTCATTGCGGGGCGGGCGTAACGGGGGACCATGTTCGACTCCGTGAATCTTGGCGCGGCAGGCTTCGCCGGGGCCGCTAGGGGCAAGGGGGCCGGAACGCAAGGGGCGAGGCGTCAAATCGGCCCGATCCGCTCCAGCATCCGGGCAATCACCCGGTCTGCTCCATGCGGGGTGAGGTGGGTGTCGTCAAAGTAGAGCGCTTTGCCGTGCTGCACGATGTCGCAGGCCTGCGGCCCGCACAGCACCTCTTGCGGATCGAAGAATCTGACGCCCGGGTGCGTTGCGGCGTAGCGCGAAAGCAGGGGGTTGATCCGGTACCCTTCCGCATCTTCGCGCGGCAAATGCTGCGGGCAGCGCGCGTTCACGAAGGCCAGGCACCGCATGTACCCGCCAACCATCTCGGGGCCCGCAGAAGCAGCGGTCGGCACGCTGCCGATGATCACGATTCGCGTTGCTGCAGGCAGGCTGGCCCGCAGCTGGTCCAGCGCTGCCTCGAGGCGGGGCCATCCGTCCCTTGAAGCGCGACCGAAGCGATGAAAATCCGAAGGGTCGAACAGCGCGCGGTCCCACCGATTCGCGATTATCACCACGGGAATAGCCCGCTGGCGCACCAGGCCGGCCAGAGCTGTGTAATGCTCGACGCAAGCCGAAGCCTCGCTGGATGCATAGCTGTAGTTGGTCACGCCCGGCAGGGAGAAACAGCCTGCCTGGGTCAACATTGCCCCTTCGCCCGCGCGTGCCGCCAGTACGTGAACATATTGGCGGGCATGGCTGTCGCCGAACAGGATGTATGGAACAGGCACCCCTGCAGGAGGCATGTGTTCGACCGGCTGGGGCAATGCAGCCGGATAGGCCAGCAGGGCATTGCGCCGGGCAGCGCTGGCCGGTTCCAGTTTCCCGAAAGCGCCAGCGGCACCAATGCCGAGGCAAAGCGCCAACCCGGCAATGCAGAACGCGGCCAGCGCCTTGCGTGAAGCCAGCATCCGACGCTCGCGCACCGGACGCTCGACAAGGTGCAGCGATCCGAACCCCAGCAGGACCGAAAAGGCGACCGCAGCTGCCGTCAGCCAGATCGGCGGCGTCCCCAGCCATTGATAGCGCGCAAATGCCAGAAGCGGATTGTGCCAGAGATAGAGGCCGTAGGAGGCACTGCCGATCGCCACCAGCGGGCGGAGAGACAGCATGCTGCCGACAGCATTGTCCGGCCGCGCATGGCGGAGGAGGAGTGCGGTGCCCAGAACGGGCAGCATCAGCCGCCAGTCCGGTGCGCTCGCCGCCTCGACGAAGGCTAGCCCCGCCAGAATCAGTGACAGTCCGGAAAGGGCCAGCCACGGGTTGGTCCGACCTTGCGGCAAGGCCATGCAGAATGCACCGAGCAGAAGTTCCCATGCGCGCGTCGGCAGATAATAGAAGGCGATCGTCTGGTGGCTGCCCGCAAGGGCGAGGCAACCGGTCAGCGATACGGCCGCCGCCCCGGCAAACCAGGGATGCAGGCGCCTTTGGCCTGCCCACCACAGCAGCATCACCAGCGCGGGAAACAGGATGTAGAACTGCTCTTCGACCGACAGGCTCCAGGTGTGGAGCAGGGGCTCGAACCCCTCGTCATCGTCGAAGTAGCCCGAGCCCCGAGCGAACATCATGTTCGAGGCGAAGACTGCGCTCGCTCCCATCCCTTTGGCGAACCGGCGAAAATCATCGGGGACCATCACCAGCCACGCGCACAGCAGACTGGCGAGAAGCATCGGAATCAGCGCTGGAAGGATGCGGCGGGCGCGGCGTTCATAGAAGTCTGCAAGGCTGAAGCGCCCTTGCTTCAGATCGGACAGGATCACGCCGGAGATCAGGTAGCCGCTGATCACGAAGAACACGTCGACGCCCACGAAGCCGCCGCCGAATCCCGGCGTGCCGGCATGGAACAGCACCACCGGAATCACGGCAAGCGCTCTCAGCCCTTCGATTTCACGCCTGTATTGCAAAACTGCCCGCCCAACCGTCCTGAGGACCACGATGGCCAAACCCGGCCGATCACGCAATTCCTGTTACGCTGCCGGTGTCGTGGTGCCGGTGTCGTGGTGCCGGTGTCGTAGTGGAGGTGTCGTGGTGAAGATTGCCGGACCCGTCGCCATGGCCATTGCACGAGATTGCATCGACGGCGGCCGCGCTATATCCGCGTCAGCGCATATTGCACGGAGAATGCACATGGCTCGCAAGGTTCTGGTCCTCGTCGCACTTGGCTGTTCACTGGCCCTCGCGGCCTGCAACACCGTCCAGGGCATCGGTCGCGACATCGAATCGGTCGGCAAGGCAGGCGAGAAGGCGATCTGATCCGCTAGATCAGGCCCTGTGCCTTGAGCGAGGTATAGCCTTCGCGCCCGATGACGATGTGGTCGTGCACGGTCATGCCCATAAGGCGCGCGGCTTCCGTGATCTTCTGCGTAACCTGAATGTCGGCCCGGCTGGGTTTGGGGCTACCCGAAGGGTGGTTGTGGACGAGGATCATCGCGGCCGCCCCCACGTCGAGCCCCTTCTTTACCACCTCGCGTGTATAGATCGGACTTTCGTCGAGCGTGCCATCGCCGACCAGATGGTCGAGTATCAGCATGTTCTGGGTGTTCAGCTAAAAATGATTGTGCGAACCCTATAGATATCTATTTAGATCAATGAGTTACAATTGGTACGCGCGAGTGAGTGAACGATGATGTAACTAGAACAATCGTCCATGGAACAAGCGATCCCATTGCCCACTGCGTGGCTGATTTTATGAACTTGAATTTGCAAGCAGCAACCTCACTGTTGCGCCAGATTTGACCACAAATATCGTTAGTTAGATCAACGACCGGAATGTCCATATACTGCTTTATGAACTCAGATTCCCGCCGTTTGGCGATTTCGGCGAAGTAGACGAGAGACGATTGACCGCCTTCAAGGTGTGGATATGCGCAGCGGTAGAGGTTGAAATAGGTCCAAGCTACCATTGCCAAATAGATTGCCAGCGGCACAGTGACATACCATTTTGGCAGGTCTGAGGCGGTCAAGTTCAATGAAACAACCGCTACCTGGGCGGAGACGATTGCGAATAACACCGACACCTTGGCATCAACGCGGGGGATAAAGCTCTGGACGTAAGCCAATTGCCTTTCGGCAACTTCCAGTCGATGCCGTTCATCCTGAGCAGCCATATCAAAGAGCCCAATGATAGGTTGATGCGTAGATTTCCATGTTGTTCATCGCGTTCCAAGTGTGCTTGACCCACATGTCCTTCCCATCTGAGCCGATCTTGGCATTGTTATGGAGCATGTCATAAACCTCCTTAGTAATCCAAGTTGGCTTATTGTGGTCAAGAGCGGCTAGCTTTGCGGCATAATTTGCCGCCCGGCCAACCCACACTAAGTCGTTTGCACCTCGGATGCCAGTCTTAGCGACAAAAAGTTCTGACGTGTCGATGCCACAAACGTGAAAGAGTTTATACGAGTTGTTCGCGTATTGCTCGTCTTTGAATTTCTGGATGAGCTGCTTCGCTGACCAATTTATTTTTAGAGCACATCGGGCAGCAGAGGTGTTTTTTGAATCCCCCAGAAAAACCGCCATAATTCGATCACCATCATATGCAGTGATCGTGCCACCCTCGCTCGAAACTATTTTAGCAGCGCAGTGAAGAAACGTCTTATAAATCTCAGCCGCGAACCAGTTTTTATATTGATCTACCAGTATAGTCGAATCTGCGAGATCGGCATACAATACAGTTGCCTTGATTTTTACCGCGTCATTGCTGAGCTTGACGCTCGTGTCGTCAGGGACAACGGTGCCATCACGGGTAGTCCACTGCTGCTTGAAAATCTCTTTGACCCTAGTTTCAAGGTCGTCTTTCAATGACATCGCTCAACCACCTTGAATTACTTCGGTGGTCCCATCATCTTAATTTAGGTCGTGATTTCAAGCCTAACGAGCGGAACATATGTGGAAAACTGCGCCATCAAAGCGGCAGGGTCATTTGCCTCGCGTCCGTTAAGGTAGGCTCGCGATCCCACGCGGCTAGAATGGTTTGCGCAAGCTCAAGCGCGGCATTTTCACGCAGATGTTCGTTAGGAGCCGTGAGCGCTACTCGCGCCCAGCCCGGAGCATTTAGCAGGCTCTGAGCGAGCCACTGAGAATCAGGCTGTGTCATGGCAACATTATATCGAACATAAAGGGAACAAGGCAAGGGGTCTGAGGCTAGCAGACATGCTGTCCGTATTCCGCTGGAGCCGTATTTTGCGATCTGCAATCTGATGCTCGATGCCAGCTCAAACATTTTTTGAGCACATGGTCAGCGGGGGTTACCTGTGGAGAATGTGAGGATCGAACTCACCTCAGTTTCCTTGCAAAGGAATCATGCTTGCCCAGAGCATTCCCCATTCATGGACGGAACGAGCGAGCGCTTCGAACCGTCCATATTTCATATTTAGCTGTCCAGTCTGACACCAACTGATGCCAGCAACTCGTCTGCGGTTGCTTGAGCTTTTTCACTCGGCGTGGGCGACCATTCAAACAGTCCGTCATGGCTTGTGAATGTTGGTTCGTTCAAATGCGGAGCCGCGCGCTTGCCACCGCTGCAGAACGTGTTTGGGTCCATTGACTGATAGAGCTTGGCTGTTTCCTTGATCTTGGTCTTCGGTGCAATCACAGCGCCTTCGAACGCCATGACCTCGCTGTTGCGATCAACATGGAAAAGATGGGTCATTGCGCAGTTTCCATCAGCAGCTTTGTATTCGTCTAGCTCACTCATCAGTACCTTAGCCAAGCGAGCGTATTGGCCCTCGAGAGGTGGCCTGGAGAATCTGGACAGGGTGCTAAGTGGATTTTCTGCCTGACGGCGGCCACGGTGGCCGCATGACAGGAGACGAGATGAGCAGACGACCCCGCCGGAACCACAGCCCGGCATTTAAGGCGAAGGTGGCACTGGCTGCGGTGAAGGGCGAGAAGACACTGGCCGAGCTGGCGCAGCTGTTCGACGTTCACCCGAACCAGATCACGACGTGGCGCAGCCAGTTGCTGGACGGCGCGGCTGGCGTGTTCGGAGCCGACAGCGCCTCGGATTCAGCTGAGCCGGCGGTCGACGTGAAGACGCTGCACGCCAAGATCGGCGAGTTGACGCTGGCGAACGATTTTTTAGCCGGCGCGCTCGGCAAGGCCGGTCTGTTGCCGAGCGCAAAGCGATGATCGATCGTTCGCACAGCCTGCCCGTGGCAGGTCAGGCGCGGGAACTGGGGATCAGCCGGGGCAGTGTCTACTACCTGCCCCGGCCGGTTCCGGAGGCCGATTTGAAGATCATGCGGCGCATGGACGAGTTGCATCTGGAACTCCCTTTCGCGGGCAGCCGGATGCTGCGCGACCTGCTGCGGCAGGAGGGCATCGAGATCGGCCGCCAGCATGTCGCCACGTTGATGAAGAAGATGGCGATCGAGGCGATCTATCGCCGGCCGAACACGTCGAAGCCGGCACCGGGGCACAAGATCTACCCGTATCTGCTGCGCAAGCTGCCGATCGTGCGGCCCAACCAGGTCTGGGCGACAGACATCAGCTACAGTGCGCCTCGTCCCGGATGGTCCGGGGTGCATATGACTGGAATGCAAAGG
>NZ_LSIA01000032.1:0-2646 GCF_001556015.1 Novosphingobium sp. CCH12-A3
CTTCGGAGATCAGAGCGGTATGGGCATCGGGGTACTGGCGCTGCACGATGAGGTCGGCGACCAGGAACAGATACTCGGCCGAGAACTGCCGGCGGCGGTCCGCCTCGCTGGTGCCGGACATGACGCCCAGGAATTGCTCGAGCGCGATTCGCAAGAGGTTCGATCGGGAGACGTTTTGCGCGGTTGCGGCGGCCTGCGCCGCATCGGCCAGCGGCTGTGGAAGCCGGAGGGTAATCAGAACTGTTTCAGTCATCACCACGCCCTTCGAAAGGGCTTGGTGGAGATTGCGCGAGAAGGGTTTTAGGGCATCGGGGGGGCCTTGGCAAGAAGGCCGTTGGGGACTAACTGGCGTATTACATTGTAATACCGCTGAAATCGCGCAATTCTGGGACGTTAACGGCGGTTTTCGATGCTGTAATACGATGTATTACTAAAGGTACACTCTGTACACATACGCATTTCCACCATTCGTCCTACGGCTCCGCCGTGTAGGGTGTACTGTCAATTCCTATTTTCCAGACACTGGTTCCGGCATGTTCGCCACCTCGTAGTCTGGACATAAAAGCGAGGTTTTCTGCGGCCTTGGGCGGGCAAGCGGCAATCGAGCGCATCAACTCCCGATACTCGGCAGGCCGCTTTTGTTCTCTTAAAGTTCCGAATTGGGGACCAAATAGCCATCAACGGTATCCCAACTCCATGTACACCGAAAGCAGATGGCTTTCGTCAGTTTCCTGAGCCGCCATCGTCAAAGACAGGCATGACAAGCAGCACCAGCGAATGCCTCGCCGGTGCTGCTTGTCGAAGCATTTGCGGCGCTACTTCGCGCGCCGCTTCTTGGGCGTTTCCGGAGCGGATTCTTTGGCCTTGGCGAGGAAGTCGACCTGCTCGGCGATGATCTCGCAGCCATAGCGATCGGTGCCGTTTTGATCGGTCCATTTCGTGTAATGGATACGGCCTGTTACCATGATCATTGCCCCCTTAGCGACGTGCTCGGCCACGCACTTGCCGACGCCATTGAAGCAGGTGATCCGGTGCCATTCGGTCTCGTTCTGCCGGTTGCCTTCGCTGTCCTTGAAGCTGCGCGTGGTGGCGAGCGATACGCTGGTGATTGCGGTTCCCGACTGGGTGTTACGGACTTCAGGATTGTTGCCAACGAAGCCGACGAGAGTGACGGTGTTCTTCATGAGATTGGACCTTTCGAAGCTGCTTGATCTGTCCAGGAGACTATCCCCTTGACTGAGCCCCGATGGGACCGGGCACGGTCAGGCCTGCACCGAACGCAAGAGAGGGAAACGCCGCTCGAAGGAGTGGTGCGGGCAGCCGGTCACCGACCGGCAACTCGGTCCGCACGAGTGCGCGTTGCAGCGCCTGTCAGGGTTCGGTCAGGGGCGTGTTTCAGTCTTGAAAGGGGATGAGTTCTGGATGGTCAAGGCCTTACCCAGAGACGTCAAGTGACGAACGAAAGTGAACTCCGTTTGCTGGCCGCGACCTGCCAATTCTGATCAGGCTCAACCTACGTCATGGTCTTGCCACAGCATCAAATGTGCATCCTCTCCCGACGATCTGAGGCGAGAAAACTGGCGGGAACTGCACAGCCAACGACCGTGCTAAATGTTGTGGCGCGCTTGTTCACATATGCCTGCACCTGGGACAATCTCGGCGTTCCCGGGCCAAAGTCAAAAGGGCAGCTTTCAGCCGACACCGGACGCTTTGTATTTAGCTTTCGATGAGCACCGCTGGCCCATCTGACTGAGCGTATGCCACTGCCACGTCGCCATTGTCGTCGCTGAGCGTGACGTAGATGACAATGCCTTGCTCAAGGATCATGACAACGTGCATGTTAAGCAAAGCTTTAATTCGGTTGACCCACCCGACCAAACCTTCTGGATCATAAGCGCGGCGCGCCTCCTTAAAAAAGTGCTTCATAGCTCCGCGATGCAGGTTTTCTCCGCAGGTGTTGTAGACCATTTTCAACTCACCCAGATCCATCTCGCCTTTCTGCAACTCGAAATTGTTTTTGACGGTAGGGGATGGCCTAACAGCGCGAGGAAACGAATTGACATTCACGCCTTCAAGAAGTTTGAACGTCTCTTCCGCGTGCCAGCTTTTCAGGATCCGGCTGGTGACGCCTACGAGGCCATGCGCCGCAACCGTGGACAGTGCGATCAACTCGCAGATGTAACGGATTTGTAGAATCGCGGCTTCGGCGTCTGTGAAGGTGTCACGGCCGCCTCTCTCGTCACCGATCCTTTTTAGGAAGCGATCGATGGCTTCCATCCTAATTTTAATCTCCTCCATGAAACTGCGATACATATGAAGGTTCTGCTCCATAGAGGGCTTATCGTCCGCTCGTGCCGCGATTTCCTCACATACGATGCCCATGTCAGCCATCGCCTTCATAATGTCTTCGTGTGCCATCAGCACTCCTCTGGGTTATGCGCCTGCCGCGACTGGATTGGTATCAACCGCCAGGCGGCTGTCTGAGACAGTTTTGTCGAAACTATCGAAAAAAGTGACGCGATGCCCCGGACGAAGCAGCATATCGGCTTCCAAGATCGTCAAATAGTGCGCCGGGCTTCCGAAGGTGGTTAGTCGCCCGTGAAAAACTCTGAAGCCTTTGGGAATGCGTGGGTTTTAGCGGATTTG
>NZ_LSIA01000033.1:0-4430 GCF_001556015.1 Novosphingobium sp. CCH12-A3
ACATCCTTCACACCGCGTCACTCAACCGAACAGGTGCGCGGAATTTCGCGCTTACGGAAGGTCAGCACGTCGGCTACCGCCGGCTTCGTGCTCGACGCTCTCGAACAGGCAATCCATGCCCGTAGGCCCGGCCCCGATGACGGGCTGATCCACCATAGCGACAGGGGCGTTCAATACCTTGCTATGAACTACACCCAACGCCTCGCCGAGGCCAACCTCGTGCCGTCGGTCGGTAGCGTCGGCGACAGCTACGACAACGCTTTGGCCGAGACCATCAATGGTCTCTACAAGGCCGAAGTCATCTGGCGGCAGCGATCATGGCCCAGCGCATCGGCAGTGGAAATGGCAACCCTGCGCTGGGTCGATTGGTTCAACCACCATCGCCTGTTCGGCCCCATCGGACACATCCCGCCCGCCGAAGCCGAGGCCAACTACTATGCAGCCAACGAGACCCTCGATATGGTGGCATGACCCAATTGAAACTGCCTCCGGAAAACCCGGGACGCTTCAGATCTACCGGGCGCGGCAGAAATTGTCGGAACTGCTTGAGGGATAACCCGTCTTCCTGCGTAATCGCAGGTAATGACCGACATGCTCCATCTCAACCGCCGCAACCTGCTTCTCGGAGCCGGTGCCCTCGCCGCAACGCCGCTTGTCCCTGCCTGGGCGCAATCGGGCCACGGTGGTCATTCTCGTGAAGGCGGCGCCATAGCCGGGCGCAACACCGGCGGCGTCCTCTCGGGCGAGAGCATCGCCCTGTCGATCGGCGCGGCCAGATTCGCGGTGGGGGACCGTTCCGCCCCGGCCATCGCGGTCAACGGCTCGATCCCCGCCCCGCTCATCCGCCTGCGCGAGGGGCAGAAGGTGCGCATCGCCGTCAGCAACGCGCTGGCCGAACAGAGCTCGATCCACTGGCACGGGCTGCTCGTGCCGTTCCAGATGGATGGCGTGCCCGGCCTGTCGTTCCCCGGAATCGATCCGGGCGAGACTTTCACCTACGAGTTCCCGATCGTGCATTCGGGCACCTTCTGGTATCATTCGCACTCGGGAATGCAGGAGGCCGAAGGGCTCTATGGCCCGATCGTGATCGACCCGGCCGAGCCTGACACCGCCGCCCCGTTCGACCGCGAATACGTGCTGATGCTGGCGGACTGGAGCCCGATGAACCCGCACGAGCAGCTCCGCAAATTGAAGGCCATGGGCGGCTACTTCAACTGGCAGCGGCAGACCGTGGGCGGCTTGCTGAAAGGCAAGGACCAGAGCCTGAAGGAGCGGCTCGAATGGGCCAAGATGCGCATGGATGCGACCGACATCTCGGACGTGACCGGTGCGACCTATTCCTTCGTCATCAACGGCCACGATACCGCCGCCAACTGGACCGCGCTGTTCCGCCCCGGCGAACGGGTCAAGCTGCGCATCATCAACGCCTCGTCGATGACCAACTTCAACTTCCGCATCCCCGGCCTGCCGATGACTGTCGTCGCGGCCGACGGCTGCAACGTCCAGCCGGTCGAGACGGATGAGTTCCAGATCGCGATTGCCGAAACCTACGACGTCATCGTCCAGCCGACCGACTCCGCCCCCTTCGGCATCATTGCCGAAGCGATCGACCGGTCCGGGCTGGTGCGCGCCACGCTTGCGCCGCAGATCGGCATGGCCGGTCCCATCCCTGCCCGCCGCGCCCGCCCGGTGCTCACCATGCGCGACATGGGCATGGACATGAGCGGAATGGACATGGGGACGGGTGGCGAGATCGACCTGTCCCAGCCCGCCAACGAAAGCATGGCCGGCCATTCGATGAAGATGCGCGATCTATCGCTCGCGCCGGGCGTCAAGCCGGGGCCGGGCGTCGCCACGATCTCGCCGATGCCCGCAGACCGCCTGGCCGACAAGCCGACCGGCCTCGAAGATGTCGACCATCGCGTGCTGACCTATGCCGATCTGCGCTCGCGCGATGCCAATCCTGACCGGCGCACGCCCTCGCGCCAGATCGACGTGAACCTGACGGCCAACATGGAACGCTACATGTGGTCCATCGACGGCGAGACCATCTCCGATGGCGCCAAGCCGATCCCGTTCCGCACGGGCGAGCGGGTTCGCGTCAATCTCATCAACCACACGATGATGCCGCACCCGATCCACCTGCACGGCCACTTCTTCGAACTGGTCACGGGCGAACCGGGCAACCGTCCGCGCAAGCACACCGTCAACGTCCTGCCCGGCGGCAAGGCCAGCTTCGACCTGACGGCCGATGCCGAGGGCGACTGGGCCTTCCATTGCCACATGCTGCTGCACATGCATGCCGGGATGATGCGCGTCGTCACGGTACGCGCTGCGGGAGACGCAGCATGAAGCGCCTTCTGCTCGCCGGTGCAGCCCTGATCGCCACGCCATCGCTCGCGCAGGAAGCGCAGGACCCTCACGCCGGCCACGACATGAGCCAGATGCAGGGCATGGACCATTCCGGGCACGACATGGGCGCCATGAACGACCAGCCTGCTGACGGGGCGGCAATGCAGGGCATGGATCACTCCATGCACCAGCAAACCGCGCCCGATGCGCCTCAAGCGGGCACGCCGATGGATCATTCGGCCCACATGGGCCACACCATGCCAACGGTATCCGACAGCGAAGTCGGCAACGCGCCCCCGCCGCCCGTCCCGACCGACCATCCCGCCGATGCCTTCTGGGACAAGCAGCGCATGGCCCAGGCCCGCGCCGATCTCTCGAAGGAAGGCCGCTTCTTCGGCAACGCGCTTATCCTCGACCGCTTCGAATACCGCCCCCGCAATGGCACGGACGGCTACGCCTGGCAGGCCATGGGCTGGATTGGCGGTGATATCGACCGGCTGGCCGTGGAAACCGAAGGCGAAGGGGGGTCGGCGAACCCCTTGAGACCGGCGAAGTCCGCGCCGCTTGGCGCCGCGCCCTCGATCCGTGGTGGAACTTCGAACTCGGCGTGCGGCAGGATTTCGGTGCCGGACCGGACCGGACCTACGGCGTGGTCGGCTTCGAAGGCCTTGCCCCCTACTGGTTCGAGGTCGGCGCCCACGCCTTCGTCTCGAACAAGGGCGACGTGCATTTCCGGCTTGAAGCGGAACACGACATGCGCCTGACCCAGCGCCTCATTCTGCAACCTTCGATCGAGATCGACGCCTCCGCGCAGGACGTGCCCGAACTCGGCATCGGCGCGGGGATCGAGAAGATCGAACTGGGCACCCGTCTGCGCTACGAGTTCGCCCGCGAATTCGCCCCCTATGTCGGCGTCCATTGGGAGCGCAAACTGGGCGAAACGGCCCGGCTGGCACGGCTCGAAGGCGAAAGTCCATCGCAGGTCAGCGCCGTCGTCGGCGTGAGGATGTGGTTCTAGCGCAAACCCGGCCGAATTCGTATCCGGCTTGCCCGCCCGCGGCGCAACGTGCGACAAGGCGGTGATGCAGCGAGACTTTTCATGAATCCGGGTCATAGCGGCGTGATCGCCCAGACCATTCAGCTGGCACTGGCCCCGGTGTTCGTCCTCGTGGCGATCGGGAACATCATGAACATCCTGACGACGCGGCTCGGCCGCATCGTCGACCGCTCACGCGCGCTGCAAAGCCAGCACGCCGAGACCACGGGCCGGGAGCACGATCTTGTCGTGATCGAGATCCGTTACGTCGATCGCCGCATCCACCTCATCGGCAGGGCGCTGTTGCTGCTGGTGGTGTCGGGCCTCGCCATCGGCGTTACCGTGGGATCGCTGTTCATCGGCGAAATGGCCGGCCTCGAACTGCGCAACCTCACCGGCATCACCTTCTTCGGCGCCATTGCCCTGCTGATGATCGCGTTGGTCTACCTTCTGCTGGAAACGCGCATTGCGGCACGTTCCCTGCGCCTGCCGCAGGGGCTGCTCGAACTCGAACGAGACATCCCGCACCAGCAGTAAATTGCCGGGCGATTGGCGCTGCAAAATGATGGAAATGGTAAAGCCCGACGCGGCGCGAACGTTGTCGCATCCTCTCCCAAGGCCGCGTCGGGCAACGTTTACCCGGGCTGAATAGCGCATCCCCAAAGGGCTGTCACAAACAATCCGCGATCGTCCGCAGCATGGCGCAAACCTGATGCAAACGCACAACACCCTGCCTGCCGCACAAGCAGAAAGGCCCCGCATCGCTGCGAGGCCTTTTTGCATTCGGTCCGTCGGGAAAGGTCAGTTGACCTTCTTCACCGTCTTCTTTTCCGGCGCGATCGATATCCTCACCGTTTCCCCGTTGTTGCCGGGGAAGTCGGTAAACATCGCCTCGACGAGGTTCGGCACGACATAGGACAGGCGATTCGAGGACGAAGCTGCTTCAGCCTTGCCTTCAAACAGGCGCTGGCCATCGGCGCGGCGATCGATCTTGAGGTCCATGCCCGAGGTGTAGACGGTCACAACATCGACGCTGTTACCC
>NZ_LSIA01000034.1:0-27944 GCF_001556015.1 Novosphingobium sp. CCH12-A3
TGCGCTACGAGGTGTCGCGCAAGTTCGCGCCCTATATCGGCTTCGTCTGGGAGCGCGCATTTGACGGCACGGCCGATTTCCGTCGCCTGCGCAGGGAAGGGCCTTCCGAACACCGGCTGGTGATCGGCTTGCGCGCCTGGTGGTGATCCGCGGATGGCCACTCGAGGGATCGACCGCGAACGCGCCGCGTGACAAGGCTGGATCGCAAGCCAACGGTCGCTGGCCGGCCTCCTTTTTCGTCTTGTTGCTCGCGGCGGCTGCGGCGTCGGCGGGACAGACGGCCATTCTCGCCTTCCTTCCGGCACTGGTCGACCCGGCTCGTGGCGCGCTATCGTCAAGCGCTCATGATTTTCACGTCGCGAGCCTGACCGCGGTCCATCCCCTGGCAGCCTTGCTGGCGGCGCCGCTCTGGGGCTGGATCGCGGACCGGGTCGACTATCGGGCGATGTTGCGCGCAGCGCTGGTCATCCTCGCGCTGGTGACCGCGCCGATCGGCCTCGTCGGGTTGCCTGAGCTTTATGCATTGCGTCTGGTGGCGGGGATGGCGTCGGCCGCCATCATACCGTTGGGCTTGCTCTGCGCGAGCTTTGCCGCAAGCGGGCGCGCGGACCAGGCGCGCCGCTTCACCTGGCTGACCGCCTTCGTGTTTCTGGGCGATCTCGCCGGTCCGCTGGTGGCGGAGGTCTCGGCCGCGATCCTGCCCCGCGCTCCCCTCATGATCCTCGCTCTCGGCATCGGTGCCGTCGGGGCGGCGCTTTGCGCCGTGCGTCTGCCGCGCTGGTGTGCACCTTGCATCGATGGCGGAGACCTGCCCGCGCCTACGCTCGGCGCGACGTTGATCCTGCTTTTTATCACGATCGTCGCGGGCGGCGGGCTGGCGGCGATGCATGTCAATCTCCTGGTGACGCGGAGCGCCATTTCGCTGAGCCGCGAAGAGATCGCCTGGATGCTCAGTCTCTGCGGATTGGGCATGCTGGCGGCACAGATCTTCCATGCAAAGCTGGATTGGCTGGTCACTGTGCCGAGGCGGCTTGCCGGATTGACGCTGGGCCTGCTGGCTGTGGCACTTTTCATGTTTCCTGTCGCCGCGAGTATGGCCGAGCTCAGTGGGATCATCGTTGCTGCCGGCTGGAGCTCGGCAACCCTTCGATTGGTCACCAGCTTCTGGATCAGCGGCGGCGGGGCCCCTTCAGGCGTGAAGCTCGGTTTCCAGCATTCCGCCGCCAGCATCGGGCAGGCGCTCGCGCCGCTGGCGATAGCCATCGTCGCTCCCGGGGCGCAGCCGCTCGTTCTGTGGGGGATTGGTGGTCTATCGCTAGCGCTGCTTGTGTCCCTGCCGCTAGCCTGGAGGCCGCCCGCCATCGTAAAATCATCTGCGTGATGAGGGGAGGGGCGCATTGATGCGTATAGAAAAGAAGGGGCCTCAGCCCCATGCTTATCGTTCTTCCGGGAGTCATTTCATGAAGACCCGCCTATTCGTCGCCTTGCTGTTCCTCGCCATGCCCGGCGTAGCGCTTGCGGCCAGTGATATCGTCGTCCACCGGGATCCGGGATGTGGATGTTGCGAGAAGTGGGCGCAGGCCGTGCGCGCGAAGCTGGGACGCAAGGTCGTCATGCGTGACGATGCGTCGCGCAGCGAGCTTCAGCGCAAGGCCGGCATGCCCCGGACGCTGGCATCTTGCCACAGCGCGATCGTCGATGGCTATATGATCGAGGGCCATGTCCCGATATCCGACGTCAAGCGCTTGCTGGCGACCCGTCCTGCGGGCGTCAAAGGCATTGCGGTTGCGGGGATGCCGATCGGTTCGGAGGGCATGGAAGTGGCAGGCGCTGCCCGCCAACCCTATACGGTGGTGGCCTTCGGCAGCGCCGGTCAGCGAATTTTCGCCCGCCATTGATATCGCGCGGTTTGCAGCATCCTGCAGAATTGCCCGGTGGTAGAGGACCCCGCTGTCGAGTGTAGAACCTTGTGTCAAGCGAGCTGATGGCGTCCCTACCCCTACCTACACTGAAAAAGCAACGATTTGTCTTGTAAGTTGTTCGCGGTCGTCTCCCTGATTTGCCTGAATTTGGCCCAAAATGTGGAACGATTGTGGGACCGTTTGCCCACCGAAAGTGTGAGAACGGCCCCAACATTCCCGATCAGGGCCCCGAACCGATGGCACTCACAGCATTGAAGGTGAAAAACGCGAAGCCCGGTCGCCATGTCGATAGCCGGGGCTTTGCCTGATTGCACTTTGCGTTCGCTTGCATTACATCGTCATGCAGAAAGGAAATCGACATGGCCGCAAACGCTCTTGTGCAGACCCGGATCGACGGAGCGGTGAAGGAGGAAGCCGCGACCGTGCTGGCTGCTATGGGGCTGACCGTCTCCGATGCCGTGCGCCTGATGCTGACCCGCGTTGCCCGCGACAAGGCCTTGCCGTTTGAACCGCTGGTGCCCAATGCCGAGACGATCGAGGCCATGAAGGAAGCGCGCGAGGGAAAGGGCAAGCGGTTCGCCACGGTGGTCGACCTGATGGCCGACCTCAATGCGGACGATTGAACGCTTCGGGCGGTTCAAGCGCGACTACAAGCGGGAGAAGAAGGGGCAGCACGCCAAGACGCTGGACGCTGACCTGATCCCGATCATCGAGGCGCTGGCATCCGACGAGCCGCTTGAACCGCGCCACCGCGACCATGCGCTGACCGGCGACTGGCGCGACCATCGCGATTGCCACATAAAGCCCGACCTCGTGCTGATTTACCGCAAGCCCGATGACGACACCTTGCAGCTTGTGCGCTTGGGATCGCACGCGGAATTGGGTTGGTGACGCCCGCGCATGGCGAGCTTATACGTTTGTCGGGTATGTCAGCCAGAGGCACGATTACGGGTTAGGTGTGATCAGCGAGCATCCGATGCCAACAAGCTTTTGCAGAAGACATCAATCGCAGAGATGCATTCGGCAGGCGCTGCTTGAAACAAAAATGAGGGCCATAAATCACTTTCACCCTCAAATTCTGACAAATTTGCCGTTAGTTCACGACTGGTGAGCGAGAAATGAGCCGATCGCGTTGGGCTTGAAGAGCCGACCGCTCGCTCCACCGTCGTGACCCCTACGTTGATGACCGGCGGATGCTGGCCCGGTAGACGATGCTGCCGAGAGCGACGACGACGCCCATGATGGCAAAAGATTCCATGCTCGAATGGCTCAAAAGCCAGATCGTGAGAAGGAAGGCGGAGTGCCGGCGCTGGGCCGAGCACCACACCCATCCCGAGCGCGGCGATATCACCGTGGCCTAGGCGCTGGAGATGGAGCGGCCTGTCCTGCAGCCGATCCTGGCGCCCTTCGATGGCTTCCATGAGAGCGAGCATGCCGTCACCGGCACCTGCCTCATCAGCTTCGACCGCAACCGCTACTCGGTCATGTCCAGGGCGGCGCGGCGCACGGTGCAGGTGCGCGCCTATGCGGGCCGGATGGTCATCCGCTGCGGCGAAGAGATCGTCGGGGAACATGAGCGTCACTTCGGGCGGAACCGCACCATTTACGATCCCTGGCATTATCTGCCGGTTCTGGCCCACAAGCCCGGTGCCCTGCGCAACGGCGCGCCGTTCCAGGACTGGGAGTTGCCGCCATCCCTCCATCGCCTGCGACGCAGGCTGGGGCACGGGGATGAGGCGGATCGCAGGTTCGTGCGGGTGCTCTCGGCCGTGCTCACCGATGGCTGGAGCAGGTCGAGGCGGCGGTGCGCGAAGCGCTGGCGAGCGGAACGGTCAGCGACGACCTGATCCTCAACATCCTCTCCCGTCGCCGCGAGCCGGCGACGCCCCATAGCATCGTCACTTCGGAAGACCGGATGCTGAGTCACCCGCCGATCGCCGACTGTGCCAGCTATGACCGACTGCGAGGCTATGATGCAGCGGCATGAGATGATCGACACAATGCGCGGCCTGGGCCTCAAGGGCATGGTGGCCGCGTTCGACGAGGCCGTCACCACCGGCCTCCAGCGCCAGCGCACCACCATGGAGATCCTGACCGATCTGCTCCGCGCGGAAGCCACCCATCGCGACGCCGCCTCGATCCGATATCGCATGACGGCCGCGCGGCTGCCGGTGGTGAAGGACCTGGAGCGGTTCAGCTTCGAAGGGACGCCGATCAACGAGGGACTGATCCGCTCCCTGCATGATGGCTCCTTCCTACCGGCGCGTCGCAACATCGTGCTCGTCGGCGGCACGGGCACCGGCAAGACCCACCTCGCCATCGCGATTACCGCCAACGTCGTGCGCAAAGGGGCTCGGGCACGATACTTCAACACCGTCGATCTGGTGACACGCCTCGAAGAGGAGGCCCGGATCGGCAAGGGCGGGACCCTGGCGGGACAGCTCTCACGGCTCGACCTGGTGGTGCTCGATGAGTTGGGATATCTGCCGTTCGCGCGCTCTGGTGGCCAGCTCCTGTTCCACCTGATCAGCAAGCTCTACGAACGCACCAGCGTCGTTATCACGACCAACCTCGCCTTCGGCGAATGGCCTACCGTGTTCGGGGATCCCAAAATGACCACGGCTCTGCTCGACCGCGTCACTCATCACTGCGATATCGTCGAGACCGGCAACGACAGCTGGCGCTTCAAAAACCGCAGTTAGCCGCCACTCTCACCCCAGCTTCAAAACGAACTTGCGCTGTGTACGCCTCCGGCCGGGCTACGCCCGACCTCCGCCGCACACAGCGCAGGGCATCAACCCTCCGCTCAATCTCGAAAAGGGGGTCCCCCTTCAACGCCTATACGGGGTCCCGTTTGCGCGCCGTTTGACAAAGTGAATGGCAGACTGCCGATCACCCCGGCATTGCTGCTGACCGCGAATTATACCTACACCGATCCCGTCCGGAAGGGTGGCGGCGAGCCCGCTTTCGACGGCAGTTCGCTTGACGGAACGCCGCTCGACAAGACGCCCAGGCACATGGCCAACGTTCGCCTGGACTGGCAAGCGACCGAGCAGATCGCGGCCTATGTGCTCGGCTACTACTCGGGCAAGCAGACTTTCAGCGGGTTCCGCAACGGCGCGCTCAACACCCGCACCCGTGAAGGGAGCACGACCTTCGATGTCGGCATCAATTTCACGATCAATGAGAATTTCGCGCTGAGGGCGGCGGTGCTCAACGTCACCGACAAGATCGTGCCGGTCGATGACCGCGGCCGGTTTGATGGTCTCGACGGCAACTGGATGCTCGATGAAGGGCGCCGCTTTTGGGGCACGGCAACGATCAGCTTCTGATCGATCAGGCCGGCCTTCTGCCTTCGCGTTCGAATATTCGCTGAATGCAGAGAGTCGGCCCCTTTTCATCCATGGATCCCGATTCAAGAAACGTTTCTAAAGTCAGAATTCAGTGATCAGTGGATTCGATCTCCGTAAGGAGCGGGGTGGGAGCACATAACCCTGACCGGCGAAGAATATCGCTGGCCAAAATTCTTAGCGTAGGATTTGGTCCCCTCCTGGAAACGCACCATGATCGCCATGTGCGGCATCGAGCGCGTCAGTCGCATTTGCGCCCGATGCCAACTGTCATGGATCCGTCCAAGCTGGTGACGGGGCGCGAAACGGCGCGGCAGTTTTTGCCCTTGCGGGGACGCCGGAGGGCTTTGCGCTCAGAGGCTGTCATGCACACCTGTTCATACAGCCATTATCGGCAAAAGCTTGCCCATCGACGCGCACGCGGCGCCGGTAACGGGATTGGTACCGAGACTTTTCCTCCGGCGATAGCGACTGGAATGAACAGTCCCGTGAGCCGGGCGGCATCTGAGCAATCGCGGGCGAGGATAGAGCAGCCATCGACCCGGCTGCCAGACCTGCGAACAGAAGTTTGGTGCGCATGGACAAAAGGTTCACCGAAACTCGCATCCAAGTGTGGCGTTTGTCGACAGAACGTGGCTAGCCCACGAGCAAGGGTTGGCTGGGACTGCGCGGCATCGGACTCCTCGATCGATCACTGTGCAATTTGCGCCTCGCTGTCGTCAGACCGGGGTCTGAGCCAAAGACTGGCGACAAACCAGGCGAGCGCTACCGCCCCGGCAGAAAAGACGATATCTCCAGGAACCCTCAGCCACACCAGCAGATCGACCACCGGTTGCTGCATGAACTCGGCCGAGCGAGCGTACCAGTAGCCCTTGTCAATCGCGGCGGTCAGCTGAAGCGTACCAAGTGGCAGCAAGGTCAGGAGCGCCATCAACGCAAGGCCGATGTTGAAGCACCAAAAGCTCGTCTTCAGCACGCCTTCGTTCCAGATCAGGTTCGGCAACATGCCACGCAGGCAGAACAGGACGAGCCCGACGCCCAACATGCCGTATACGCCGAACAATGCGGTGTGTCCGTGCAGCGGCGTCAGATTGAGACCCTGCATGTAATAGAGCGACAGCGGCGGATTGATGAGGAAGCCGAACAGGCCTGCTCCGACGAGATTCCAGAAGGATACCGCCAGGAAGAACATGACGGGCCATTTATAACGCTGCATCCAGGGTGTCGCGCTGCTCAGCTTCCAGTGTTCATAAGCTTCGAAGCCAATATAGGCGAGCGGCACGACCTCGAGCGCTGAGAAGCTCGCGCCAAGCGCCAGCACCGCGATCGAGGTTCCCGCGAAGTAGAGATGGTGCAACGTTCCCAGCACTCCGCCTGCCATGAAGATGATCGTGGCAAACAAGACGGCGACCGTGGCGGTGGGTGTCGGAATGAGGCCGAGGCGCGTGAAGAGGAAGGCGATGACCGCGGTGGCGAACACCTCGAAAAAGCCTTCGACCCACAGATGGACCACCCACCAACGCCAATATTCAATCATGGAGAGCGCTGTATGCTCATTCCAGAACAGCCCGGCACCGTAGAAGAGTCCGATGGCTACGGCGGATAGGAAAAACAGCATCGTGATGTGGCGGGATTCGGACTTCTCTTTGAGCGCAGGCCAGAGCGCCCGGCCGACGAGCACAAGCCAGAGCATCAGGCCGATGAAGAGAAACCACTGCCAGAAGCGCCCCATATCGACATATTCCCAGCCCTGGTGTCCGAACCAGAAGTTCCTCTCCAGTCCCAGTTTCTGCATCACCGCGAGCCATTGCCCGGCAAAGGAGCCCACGACGATAATCAGGAGGCAGGCCCAGAGGATGTTGGCACCCAGAGCCTGGAACCTCGGTTCATGGCCCGAGATCGCAGGAGCTATGTAGAGGCCCGTTCCCAGCCAGGCTGTCGCGATCCACAGCACGGCAAGCTGCGTGTGCCAGGTGCGGGTGATCGAATAAGGCAGGATCTCGGCCGCTTCATAGCCATAAACCAGCTGCCCCTCGACCTGATAGTGGGCCGTCATTGCACCCAGCATGATCTGCGCGAGAAACAGTGCGAGAACGACCCAGAAATATTTGGCTGTCGCCCGCATCGAAGGCGTCACCGCGATCTCGCGCAGCGGATCTTTCGCGGGGAGGTCGTGCTCCTTCTCCCTTCGTCCGTGCGTCACCGCATGGTGCCAACCCAACAGCGCGATGCCGGCAAGCAGGAAGGTGACGCTGAAGGCCGACCAGATGAATGTACTTGATGGTGGGCGATTCCCGACCAGCGGCTCGCTCGGCCAGTTGTTCGTATACGTTGTCGTCCGCCCTTGTCGTTCCGTTGTGGCCGCCCAGGCCGTCCACCAGAAGAAGGAGGTCATGGCGGCTCGGTGCCCTGCGTCGGGGACCGTATCGTTCTTCATGGCATAGTTTTCGCGCAGCTCGGCCGTGGCGGGGTCGTTGCCGAACAGATTGACGTAGTGCTTTGCCACCCGCTCGATTGCCACCGCGCGATCGTTGCTGATCGTGATGGTATCCGTGCTCGCTTCAAACGTGTTTCGGCGCATTTCCGTTTGCAGCCGCCGCTGGAGGAGCGCCTTGTGTTCCTCGTTTAAACTCTCAAAGGCGCCGCCCAGATCCCGCTGTGCCCAGAGATCGAGAAGTGCCAGTGATTCCCGGTGCAACCAGTCGGCTGACCAATCGGGCGCTACGTAGCCGCCGTGTCCCCAGATCGAGCCCAGTTGCATGCCGCCCATAGATTGCCAGACCTGGCGGCCACGCTGCATCTCGGCACGGGTGAAGACGGTTTCGCCGTTTGCGGTCACGACCTTGGCGGGAAGCGGCGGCGCCTGAATGCTGATGTCGCGGCCAACCAGAAGCAGGACGGCAAAAGAGACTGCCAGCAATGATAGAAGCCAAATCCAGAGCTGACGTGTTCGATCCATGGTTCTCCCCTATGGGCTACGAGGCGGTACAGCAAAGCGACTAGCGCGCTGCGCGCCGTGCCATCATGCCGCCCGTGATCAATTCTTCCTGGGGGCAGGCTGATCCGATTGAACGACCGGACCGCCTTCCGCTTCCCACCGGTCGACACAGTCGCAATCGTCATAGGCATCGACCGCCAAGGTCTCGGCGCCGGCTTTTGCCTGTGATCCTTCTACAGGCGGAAAGAGGATCGTCAGAAGCAGCACAGAGTTTTCCGCGCCCTTGACCGAGTGCGGCGCGCCTCCTTCGAGATAGACCCACTGGTTACGCCGCAGTTCGATCGAGCTTGCGCTGAGCTCGACTTTCACATGGCCCTCGAGGCAATGCAGCATGATGCTGCCCGGCACCTGATGCTGGCGCATTTCGGTGCCGCTCGGGATCACCAGCCGGATGGTTTCGAAATGGTCCGCCTTCACGATCGCTGTGGAATGTTCTTCATGTGTCGTCACGTTCTCGGGCAAGAGATCGACGACTTCTCCGGGCGCTGCGTGGTGAAGGGCCATATCGTTCAATTCCTTTCCGTGTTCGTGGTTTTATGATTGGAGCAAGACGGGCAAGCGGACTGCCGCGTGCGGTCCGGCTTGGAGCGTCCAGCGCGCAATACCTTTACCCATCGCGCGCCGATTTGGAGTCCTGCGGCGATCCATGACCGCGACGCGCGGCGACGACCGTCAAAGGGAGCGGGATCGACCGGTTCACCACATTCTGGACAGAACATGTCACGTTCCTCCTTTTCGGCTTCGATGCGCCAAGACGTCAATCATCCATCTGGCGCCGCAGGGGTTTCGAACCGATCGGCCGCGTTACGCTCGAAGAGCGACGCGAGATCTCGCCGCTTCGTCAGCAGGTCGGCAAGCGTATAGCGGTCAAGTACCGCCAGGAACGCGACGAGCGCCTCCTTCAGCACGCCCGTCAGCCCACATGCAGGCGCGACCACGCATCCGCCGCAGTCAACGAGATCGAAGCCGTCCTCGGTCTGGCGTATGAGTGCGCCGATGTTGATCTCTTCGGGCGGCCGCCCCAGGCGGATGCCGCCCGACCGTCCACGCACACTCTCCACATCACCACTGCGTGCGAGTTGGTTCACCACCTTCATCAAGTGATTCTGCGAGATTCCGTAGGCCTGCGCGACCTCACCGATCGAGCACAGGCGGTCAGGCCGCGCGCCCAGATAGAGCAGCACGCGCATCGAATAGTCGGTGAACAGGGTCAGTTTCATGGGGCGTTCCCACTCTCTTCCTCAGCTCGTCGCATTAAGATGTATTCATCTTGCATGTTTTCAGGGAAAAGTATAGATGCATTCGGGATACATGATTGGAGTCGGGCGAATGACCGAGCTGGAACTGAAGGATGAGGCGCTCAAGCAGCTTGTCGACGCCTTCTACGCGCGCGTTCGCGCAGATGCCGACCTGGGGCCGATTTTCAACGACGCGATCGATGACTGGCCGGAACATCTCGAAAAGCTGGCGGCGTTCTGGTCATCCGTCATGCTCGCCAGTGGCCGATACAAGGGCCAGCCCGTGCCAGCGCACCTGAAGCACAGGTCGAGGATAACGCCAGCGCTTTTCGACCGCTGGCTCGCGCTGTGGGACTGTACGACAAACGAGATGATGGCGCCCGACGCAGCTGCGGCTCTGCAGGCGAAAGCGAAGCGGATTGCCGAGAGCCTGCAGCTTGCCATGTTTTTTCGGCTCGATCGGCCAAGCGTCGCTGACGGCGAGGCCGGGTCCATTCATTGCGAACGGCGAGTACCCACCCATGCCTGACATTCTACCCTATCGTTCGACGCCGGTGTTCGATCAGGACACGCTCCCGGCCGCCCTGCGGGCACGCCATGATACCAAGGCGGGTGTCTGGGGTTTGATCCGCGTTCTGGAGGGTGAGCTTCGGCTGACCTATCTCGATCCACCGTCGGAGGTTGTCCTGACGCCCGAACGGCCCGGATTGATCTTGCCGCAGCAGCCGCACTTCGTGACGCCCATCGGCGCCATGAAAATGCGGGTCGATTTCTATGATCAGCCGCCCGGCGCCTGATCGCCGGGAAACTCGAATCCCTTCCAACAAGGAGAAGTTTATGTCGCAGCCCCTCAGCGATCAGACCATCGCGCTCGTCAAGGCGACGGTCCCCGCGCTCGAAGCGCATGGTCTGGATATCGTGCATGAAATGTATTCCAGGATGTTCCAGAACCCGGACATTCGCGATCTTTTCAACCAGTCGCATCATGGTGACGCCGGTTCGCAGCCGCGCGCGCTCACCGGCGCCATTCTCGCCTATGCCAGCAATATCGACAATCTCGGCGCGCTGGCTCCCGCGGTCGAGCGCATCGCGCAAAAGCATGTCGGTCTCCAGATACTGCCGGAGCACTATCCGCACGTCGCCGAAGCACTGCTCGGTGCGATCAAGGCGGTGCTGGGCGATGCGGCGACCGACGAAATCCTCGGGGCCTGGGGGGAAGCTTACTGGTTTCTCGCCAATATCCTGATCGCGCGGGAACAGCGCGTCTACACCGAACAGAAGGACGCGGCCGGCGGCTGGAACGGCTGGCGCGATTTCCGCGTCGAAGACGTTGTGCGCGAAAGCAGCGTCATCAATTCCTTTGTCCTTCGCCCCGTCGACGGCGGCCCCGTCATGCGCCACAAGCCGGGCCAGTATCTTACCTTCTGGCTCGAAATTCCCGGACATCCGCCGGTCAAGCGCAACTACTCGATTTCGGCCGCCGCCAATGGCGAAACCTATCGCATTTCGGTCAAGCGCGAGCCGCAAGGGCTCGCGTCGGGCTGGTTGCACGACGAGGCGAAACCCGGGACGATCCTGAAGGTGGCCGCGCCTGCTGGCGAATTCTTCCTCGCCGATCATGTCGAACGGCCGGTCGTACTGCTGTCGGGCGGCGTGGGCCTGACGCCGATGGTGGCGATGCTCGAAGCCCTCGTTCAGAACGGCGCCGAAGTGCCGGTTCATTACATCCACGGCACGCATGACCGCGACACCCATGCGATGCGCGACCATGTCCGCGCTGTGGCGAGCCATGGCCAATCGATCGCGATCACCGATTTTCACCAGACCCCGCTCGAGGATGAAACAGAGGGCAGCGACTACGATGTGGCCGGCATAATTACCGATGAATGGTTGGTCGCCAGCACACCGGTCGCACAAGCGGACTATTACATCTGCGGGCCGCGTCCGTTCCTGCGTCATGCGGTCTCGACCCTGTCGCTGGCGGGTGTGCCGTCGGACAGGATCCACTATGAGTTCTTCGGCCCGGCCGACGAACTGCTCGCGGCCTGAGGGAGCGGAGGCATGGACGACATCATCCTGGCCCGGGCCGTTCATGTCCTGGCGGTCCTTGTCTGGATCGGCGGCGTGGCGTTCGTGACGCTTGTGGTGATGCCGTCCGTGCGCGCCGCCAATCCGCCGGCGGAGCGGCTGGCGGCCTTTCATCGACTGGAGGGGCGCTTTGCGGCGCAGGCGCGCATCTGGGTGCTATTGGCAGGACTGAGCGGCTTCTGGATGATCTATCGCGCGCAGATGTGGGACCGCTTTTTCGATCTTCGCTTCTGGTGGATGCATGCGATGGTAGGGCTGTGGGCCGTGTTCGCCGCGATGCTTTTCGTGATCGAGCCGCTGTTTCTCCACCGCCGAATGATGACATCGGTCAAGCCCGCCGCAGATTTTGCCCGAATGGAGACACTTCACCGAATATTGCTGGGTATCGCGGCTGTCACGGTTCTCGGCGCAGTGGCGGGAAGCCACGGGTTCTAGACTGCGCTTTTCGTGTGGTTCCAAAATTCAGTGGCTGTCTCCCAAGAGGGGATCAGATATCCGCCGGGGCCGCCCGCGCCAATCCAGCCCAATCTTCCGCCCGCCATCGGACGTTCGTGGTTCGGAACCATCCTATGCGAAGTCGATTCCCACAGGACTGCCGCTCGAAGCCCTCCCATTATTGCCGATGCCATGGGTTCCGCCTGACCTGCTCTCTTCCGCTCCAATCGCACAGCAAAGTGAAACGCCATGTTCAACAAG
Source organism: Novosphingobium sp. CCH12-A3 (assembly GCF_001556015.1). Taxonomy (NCBI): domain Bacteria; kingdom Pseudomonadati; phylum Pseudomonadota; class Alphaproteobacteria; order Sphingomonadales; family Sphingomonadaceae; genus Novosphingobium; species Novosphingobium sp. CCH12-A3. The sequence goes on from NZ_LSIA01000034.1 coordinate 12,293, forward strand.
CCATTCACAGCCGTACTGGCGATGACCATGCTCGCGCTCGGCGGCTGCGCGACAGGCGCGCGATACGTCGATCCCCAAGCCCCCATTGCGGAGCTGAGAGACAAGGTCGTAACCGGCAACGCATCCTATCGACAGCGCATCGCTCTGCCCGCCCGCGCGAAATTCAACGTGAGACTGCTGGACGTTTCGCGCGCCGATGCGAGATCGGTGATCATTGCCAAGGAAACGCGCGAGACAGCAGGGCAGCAGGTTCCTTTGCCATTTTCGATTAGGGTGAAGGAACAGGACTTGAAGACCAACATGCGTTACGCAGTCCGTGCGACGATTACCGATCCCGAGGGCAACCCGATATGGACCACGGATACGGTTCATTCGGTCGATCCCACGCGGTTCGAGCAGGATCTGGGGACGCTCAATATGGTTCGCGTTGGTGACCGCCCGGCGGCTTCAGGCTTGATCGGCCCGCAATTCAAGGTGGAGGACATCAATCAGACCGGTCTGATCGACAAATCCAATGTGACGGTGCAGTTTTCGCAAGACGGCCGAGTGAGCGGATCGGCCGGCTGCAACAGGTTCACCGGCGACTATTCGATCGAGGAACAGTCGCTTCGGATCGGACCGCTCGCCGTGACGCGCCGGGCTTGCGTGCCGGCGCTCGGGAACCAGGAAACCAGGTTCCTGGCCATTCTGCAGGATGTGACCTCATGGTCCGTCAACAGCAATGGGTCAGTGCTCTTCCGTGCCGACGACGGACGATACCTGGCGGCGATACGCTGATTCGACCGCAGTATGCTGAAGAGCGGCTGCCGCTCAGTCCTGACCGATCGGAGACGGAGGTCGAGCCAGTCTTGGACACAGGCTTAACGGTCCAAGAGCTTGATCGGCAAAAGTCCATTGCGCCGTCGCCAAACACAGGTTCAAATTCGGCCGCGATGCGTGGCGAGCGACGCTGACCACTGATTTTTTGGTGTTTACCGCGGGAGACGGCAGGGCAATAGTTGGGAACTTCCGTCCGACCCGCGTGTTGCTGGTTCGGCGCGAGCTGTGTTCCCATCGGGAGCGAACCTGCTGCTGCGCTGTCAGCCCGTGGCGATGACCGATGAGGGGGGAAATAGATCGGCCATGATACTGACCTTGACCGAGACCGAACGCCAGATCGCGCTCGCCATTTCCGTTGCCGTCGGTCTGTGCGGCCTCGTTCTCGCAGCGGCAGGCAATCAGGACACAATGGAAATCCACGGCTGGCTGATCCTGGCCATTGCCGCCATTTGCGCCATCATCGTAATCCGCGGCATCTGGGGACCGGAACCGCCAAAATCCCGTTTGCAAAGCTACTATGACGAGCCCATCAAGGCCGGCATCATCGCCAGCATGGCTTGGGCGGTGGTGGCGATGTTCGTGGGGGTCTGGGTCGCCGCGCTGCTGGCATTCCCTGACCTGACGTTTGACAGTGCCTGGGCGAGCTTCGGCCGCTTGCGACCGGTGCACACCAGCGGCGTGATCTTCGGCTTTGGCGGCAACGCGCTCATCGCCACCTCGCTGCATGTCGTGCAGCGGACCTCGCGGGCGCGTCTTCCCGATCAGCTTTCGGCCTGGTTCGTGCTGGTGGGCTACAACCTGTTCTGCATCCTCGCGGCCAGCGGTTATCTGCTCGGGGTTACCCAATCGAAGGAATATGCCGAGGCCGAATGGTATGCCGACATCTGGCTGGTGATCGTCTGGGTGACCTACTTCATCCTCTACATCCGGACGCTCGCACGCCGCAAGGAACCACACATTTATGTGGCCAACTGGTACTTCATGGCCTTCATTCTCGTCGTCGCGATACTCCATATCATCAACAATCTCGCGATTCCGGTCTCGCTGGGCCATGCGAAGAGCTACACCATCTGGTCGGGCGTCCAGGATGCTATGGTGCAGTGGTGGTATGGTCATAACGCCGTCGCCTTCTTCCTGACGGCGGGCTTCCTGGGCATGCTCTATTACTACCTGCCCATCCGGGCCCAGCGGCCGATCTTCTCCTACCGTCTCTCGATCCTGAGCTTTTGGGGCATTACCTTCTTCTACATGTGGGCGGGTTCCCACCACCTTCATTATACCGCCCTACCGCACTGGGTTCAGACGCTGGGCATGACCTTCTCGGTGATGCTCCTCGTGCCGTCATGGGCTTCGGCTGGCAACGCCTTGCTAACATTGAACGGCGCCTGGCACCGCGTGCGCGATGATGCGACGCTCCGCTTCATGATGGTCGCGGCGGTGTTTTATGGCATCTCGACCTTTGAAGGTTCGTTCCTCGCCATCCGGCCCGTCAATTCGCTTTCGCATTACACCGACTGGACGGTTGGCCATGTTCACGCCGGCGCGCTCGGCTGGGTGGCGCTCATCACCTTCGGCTCGCTCTACACGCTGGTGCCGTCCTTGTGGAAGCGCGAGGCGATGTATTCGCCCGCCTTGGTCGAGTGGCACTTCTGGCTCTCGCTTGCCGGCACTCTTGTCTACATTTTTGCCATGTGGAACTCGGGCATCATCCAGGGCCTGATGTGGCGGACCTATACGGAGGAAGGCACGCTAGCCTACTCCTTCCTGGATTCGCTCAGAGCCATGTATCCCTATTACATCGCGCGTACGCTCGGCGGCCTTCTGTTCCTGATCGGTGCTGTGATCGGCGCCTACAATATGTGGAGGACCATTCGCGCCGCCTCGGCCCAGGCGCCGTTCGAAGGCGACGTCCCGCTACAGGCCGCGACGGCGGCGGGGAGGGCCTGAGCCGTGGCGGAACTGTTTCATCGCAAGCTCGAACGTTCGGCGATCGGCTTCGTGCTCGCCATCATCGCGGCTGCCAGTGTCGGCGGCCTCGTCGAGATCGCTCCGCTTTTCACGATCGACGAGACGGTCGAGGAGGCGCCAGACATGCGGCTCTACACGCCGCTCGAACTGGCGGGGCGAAACATCTATGTGCGCGAAGGATGCTATGCCTGTCACAGCCAGATGATCCGGACGCTGCAGGACGAAGTTGAGCGCTATGGTCCCTATTCGCTCGCGGTCGAATCCAAATATGACCATCCGATGCTCTGGGGTTCGAAGCGCACCGGACCCGACCTCGCCCGCGTTGGCGGCAAATATTCCGATTTCTGGCACGTCGCCCATCTGACCAATCCGCGCGATGTGGTGCCCGATTCCAATATGCCGGCCTATCCCTGGCTGGCGCGGACGCCCTTGCGCCTCGCTGATCTGCCCTTGCACCTCAAGGCGCTGCGGGCCGCGGGGGTGCCCTACACCGATGCCATGATCGAGAATGCGAGCGTCGATGCCTTCGACCAGGCGACACCGGAAAGCTCGACCTCGTCCGGTATCACCGAGCGGTATGGCGAAGAAACGCAGGTTCGCGTGTTCGACGATGTGGCGACCGAGGTCACCGAGATGGACGCGCTCGTCGCCTATCTTCAGGTTCTCGGCCGGCTGACCGACGTGCCGTACAAGAATACGGCCGCGCCGCAGAAGCCGCCAGAGCCGGTGAAATGACATGAGGAGGCAGGCATGGACATAAGCCACGAGGCTCTTGTTGCATTCTCGAAAAGCTGGGGGCTGTTCTACCTCATCGGTCTGATGATCGGTGTCCTCATTTATACGTTCCGGCCGTCCAATCGTGGCAAGTTCAACCGAGCCAAACAAAGCGTTCTCGATCAGGACGACAAGCCATGGACGTAGAGCGCGATCCCGTCAGCGGTCATGAAACGACCGGCCATGTCTGGAATGGCATCAAGGAGCTCGATACGCCGGTCCCCAAGGGTGTGCTGATTTTTCTGATCGTCACCCATCTCTTCGCTTTCGCCTGGTGGATTCTCATGCCGACTTGGCCCTTGGGCGACACCTACACCAAGGGAATTCTCAACATCGACCAGCGCACCTCGGTCGAAAAGCACCTGGTCGATTCGCAGGCGGGACGGGCCGACTGGATAAAGCGGATCGAAAGCGAGAACCTCGAGCAGATCGCGGTCGACCCCCGGCTCATGACCATCGTGCGTAGCACCGGCCACCGGTTGTTCGGCGACAACTGCGCCGCCTGCCACGGCATTAATGCCAAGGGGGGTTATGGTTATCCCGATCTGACCGATGACGACTGGATCTGGGGCGGCGACCTTGAGACGATCGCGCAGACCATGCGCGTTGGGGTCAATGTGGAGCATCCGCAGGGGCGCGTCTCGCAGATGCCCTCGTTCGGACGCGACGGGATACTCGATGCCGATCAGGTCAGTCTGGCGGCCAACTATGTCTACGCCTTGTCGCATCCCAAGTTCGTGACGAATGCCAATCGGACGTCGATTGTATCGGGGCGCGAGGTCTTCATGGCCAATTGCGCGATTTGCCATGGCGAGGATGCGCGCGGGAAGCGCGATGTCGGCGCTCCCAATCTGACGGACGCGCGTTGGATCTATGGAGGAGACATCGATCAGATCGTGGAGACCGTCCATGGCGGACGCCAGGGGCATATGCCGACATGGGACGAGCGGCTTACGGACTCGGATATCAAGATATTGGCGCTCTATGTTCATTCGCTGAGCGCGCCTCAGCGATGACGGCCATGCGATCCCGATCCCGGTGGCTGGTCTGGACGCTGGTGGCAGCAGGCCTTTTGCTGTTCGTTCTTGCGAACGCGCATTTTTTCTACGTCGCCTTTCGCTCGCAGCCCGAATGCGTGGGACATTTGAAGGAACGCGCGAACGGGAGCGGGCAGTATCGCGCGGCGAAATCGGCATGCTGAAAGGTAGCGGGACATGAGCGATAAAAGCCCCTCTTATGGCTTGCTGAGCCAGACCTCGGGCATCGAGGAGACGAAGAGCGCGCGGTTTCAGCGCCATCTTCCCGCTTCCATCGGCTTCCAATGGCTCAAGGCCGGATGGCAGGATCTTTTCCATCGGCCGATGCCGAGCCTGGCCTACGGTCTGGGCATTTTCCTTCTGTCTCTCGCTGCTGTCGCGATGCTCGCGCTGTATGGCCGCGACTATATTCTTTTTCCCGCGCTCGCCGGCTTCATGATCATTGCCCCGCTGCTGGCCATCGGACTCTATGAGAAAAGCCGCAACCGAGAAGCGGGACGCGATACGTCGCTGCGCGAAATGCTCCTGGTGAAACCGGCGGCGGGCCCGCAGGTGCTTTTCACCGGGGTCCTGCTCAGCCTGCTGATGCTACTGTGGATGCGATCCGCGGTGCTCATCTATGCGTTGTTCTTCGGCGTGCGCCCCTTTCCCGGCCTGCCTCACATAACCGCCTTCCTGCTGACCGAGCCGGTGGGATGGATTATTCTCGGCGTCGGCACGGCGGTGGGCGGCCTGTTCGCCTCATTCGCTTTTGCGATCAGTGTTTTTGCCATTCCGATGCTCCTCGATCGCAAGGTCGATGCGCTCACGGCGATGGGAACAAGCACGGCGCTCGTCTGGAACAACCTTGCGCCGATGATCGTCTGGGGCGCCATCGTCCTTGCGCTTTTCATACTCTGCGCGGCTACGGGCTTGATCGGCCTCATCGTCATCTTCCCGTGGCTTGGACATGCCACATGGCATGCCTATCGCGCGGTCTCAGACACGCAGGCCTAGACATGGCCAGCCATGCCATGCCTGCCGTCCAGGCGCCGACATCATTGACCGGGCAATCGGTCGATGAACTCATCTTCGCCAGCCAATCGCTGGATGACGGAACGATGAGGACGCAACTGTCGGTCCCGACCGCGCATTGCGGCGGATGCATGGCGAAGATCGAGCGCATCCTTGGTAACCTCGAGGGCGTCGTAGCGGCTCGGGTCAATCTATCGACGCGGCGTGTGACCGTCACATGGCGGCAAGCGCAAACCGCGAGTGCACCGCCTTTGCTGGCAACGCTGAACGAGGCGGGCTTCGAGGCAAATCTTCTCAGCCAACCGGACGAACGCGCCGATCCCGAAAAGCGCCGGCTGATCGTCGCGACAGCGGTCGCCGGCTTCGCGGCGATGAACATCATGCTGCTTTCGGTGTCGGTCTGGTCAGGCGCCGACCCCGCTACGCGGCAGCTGTTCCATCTCATCTCGGCGCTGCTCGCGCTTCCCGCGGTATTCTTTTCGGGGCGCATCTTCTTCTTGTCGGCATGGTCGGCATTGCGCGCGGGACGCACCAATATGGATGTGCCCATCTCGATCGGCATCGTCCTGACACTGGGTCTCAGCATCTACGACACGCTGCATTTCGGACGCCATGCCTATTTCGACGCGGTCGTGACGCTGATCTTTTTCCTGCTTGTCGGACGAACGCTCGACCATGCCATGCGTGACAAGGCCCGTTCGGCCGTGCTCGGGCTGACGCGAATGACGCCTGCGGGCGCGAATGTAATCGGCACGGATGGATCGCGCGCTTTTAGACCGCTCGAGGATGTCTCGGTGGGTGATGTCATCCTCGTCGCGCCAGGCGAGCGTGTTCCGCTGGATGGTCTTGTCCTTGCGGGCGAGGGCGATCTCGACACTGCCGCGGTCACGGGCGAGGCGATGCCGGTGCCGGTACGACCGGGAAGCACGCTCGTTTCGGGCATGCTGAATCTCAATGGTTCGCTCAAGGTGCGTGTGACCAACAGCCACGCGCGGTCCTTTCTATCCGAAATGGTGCGAATGATGGAAGCGGCCGAGCAGGGCAGAGCACGCTATCGCCGTCTCGCCGACCGTGTTGCGGCCTATTACTCGCCGATCATCCATTCGCTGGCCTTGGCCGTGTTTGCCGGGTGGTTCCTTGACACAGGCGATTGGCATCGGGCGCTGACCATTGCCATTTCGGTGCTCATTGTGACCTGTCCCTGCGCGCTTGGTCTCGCCATACCCATGGTTCAGGTCGCCGCGGCGAAGCGCTTGTTCGAGCACGGCATCGCGCTCAAGGATGGAAGCGCGCTCGAGCGGCTTGCACAGGTCGATACCGTGATTTTCGACAAGACCGGCACGCTCACTCATGGCGATTTGCGAGTGAGCAAGATCGCCATCGATGAACCCTATCGCGCAATCGTGATGGCGCTGGCGTCGCGTTCCAACCATCCCGTCGCACGCGCGATTGCCGCCAACGGCGGCGCCTTGTCCGGCCTCGATCTGGACAGTTTTTCCGAGCTGCCGGGCCGGGGTTTGGAGGGCCAGCGGAACGGCCATCTGTTTCGCCTGGGGCGTGCCGATTGGGCTTTGAATCCAGGCACGGGCGAGAGTGGCGGTTTCCAGACCGTGTTCTCGGTCGATGGTGAGCTTGCCGGCCATTTTGCCTTCTTGGACGTTGAAAAGACGAGTGCGCGGGAAGCGGTGGCCAAGCTTGACGCGCTTGGGCTGCCTATCGAACTGCTTTCGGGCGATCACATTGCTTCTGTGTCGGGGTTCGCGAACGCGATCGGTATCGCCCACTGGCGTGCCGGATTGCTGCCGCAGCATAAGGTGGAGCGGCTTCAGGCGCTGGCGGACAGTCAGCGCCTGACCTTGATGGTGGGTGATGGGCTGAACGATGGACCGGCACTGGCGGCGGCGCACGTTTCGATGGCTCCTTCCAATGCCGCCGACATCGGTCGGGCGGCCGCGGATATTGTTTATCTCGGCCAGGATCTCGATGCGGTTCCGCGCGCTGTGCAGATCGCGCGCGCGGCCCGGCAACGTGTCCGCCAGAACCTGGCGCTTTCCGTCGGTTATAACCTTTTGGTGATTCCTGTGGCCATGGCGGGCTATGTCACCCCACTGCTTGCTGCCGTCGCCATGTCGCTTTCGTCGATTTCGGTCGTTGCGAACTCTCTGCGAATTCCCGCAGCACGCGGATCACGGCTTAGCAGGCGAGCGCCGGCACCGACCCTCGTTCCCCTGGCCGCTACCCGATGAGCGGGATCCTGTGGCTGGTGCCGGTCGCGCTGCTGATGGGCCTTGCTGGGCTGGGCGCCTTTCTTTGGTCGATGCGCACCGGGCAGTATGATGATCTGGATGGAGCGGCCGAGCGAGTCGTGACCGACGCCAAGTCAGACCAGCCTCTTGTCGAACCTGATGATTGGCGACCCGAAACCGAGGGCGAGGCAAATCGTTTGCGATAAGGATGGTGGTGTGGACACCATTGGGCAAAGGACGAAGTGATGATGCAGGCACCGAGTTGGAATTGGGTGGGCGTCCTTGCCTTCATCTGCGGGGCGGCGGTCATCATTCCCAGCCTTGTCGCGCTTGCACTCAGTCTTGCCGCTGTTGCCCGAAACCTCCTGTGAGGCTGGCATCGGTCTGACGGAGGGATAGTGGTCTACCTTGGAAAAACTGGTCCAATTCTGAAGAGAGCCCATTTGGGCATGAGAATTGGAGAAATGTATGGGACGTCAGAGGTTTACGCCGGAGCAGATCATAGCGAAGCTGCGTGAAGTAGAGGTGATTGTGGGGCGAGGCGGCACAGCGGTGGAGGCTTGCCGCCAGATCGGGATCGCGGAGCAGACGCTATATCGGTGGCGCAAGGAATATGGCGGGCTGAAGGTCGACCAGGCGCGGCGAATGAAGGATCTGGAGCGCCAGAATGCGCGGCTGAAGAAGCTGGTGGCCGACCTCGCGCTCGACAAGGCGATCCTGCAAGAGGCGTCGAAGCTGACTTTTTGAGTCCCTCCCGTCGCCGTGAGGCGATCGAGCAGATCCGTCGCGCGTTGCCGGTATCGGAGCGACGGACCTGCCGTGTTCTGGGCCAGCATCGTTCGACACAGCGCCATCCACCGAAGGATGATGCCGACGAGCGGCGGCTAACAGCCGACATCATCGCGCTGGCCAAGGACTATGGCCGGTATGGCTATCGCCGCATCCATGTCTTGCTGGGCCAGGCGGGCTGGCAGGTCAGCCTGTCAGTGGTTGAGCGTATCTGGCGGCGGGAGGGTCTTAAAGTGCCGAAGCGGCAACCGAAACGGCGGCGGCTCTGGCTCGGCGACGGATCGTGCATCCGGCTGCGCCCGGAGCATCGCGGCATGTGTGGTCCTACGACTTCGTCGAGGATCAGACGCACAACGGTCGCAAGTTCCGAATGCTCAACATTATCGACGAGTTCAGCCGGGAATGCCTGGCGATGGTGCCGCTGCGGCGCTTCCGGTCGAACGACGTGATTGACGTGCTGACCGATCTGTTCATCGAGCATGGGCCGCCCGAGCATATCAGATCCGATAACGGCCCCGAGTTCGTCGCTAATGCGGTGCGCGAGTGACTCGGCAGGCTTGGCGTCATTACCCTCTATATCGAGCCCGGCAGCCCATGGGAGAACGGCTATATCGAAAGCTTCAATGCCCGTCTGCGAGATGAACTGCTCAACGGCGAAATCTTCTACAGCCTTGAGGAGGTGCGGATCGTCACCGGCTGGTGGCGCGATCATTACAACCGAGCACGGCCCCACAGCAGTCTCGGATATCGACCACCGGCCCCGGAGACGATCAAGATGCCAGCCTGGCCGCTCGGCTCCGCTACGCTCCGCCTCCCGCCCAGGCTGGTATCAGAGGCGCAGATCAACTAACTACACAACCGGACCAGTCATTGCGGGCAGTCCATGTCCTGAGCTCGGCCCATCGCGATGTTGCGACATGGCTCTGCCGTTGCCTGGCGCCGAGGGAAAGCGCCCTCCGCCTGACTGATCCCCTAAGCCCGGACGGTTGCCGTGGGGCAACCCCCGCGGTGCCGGACCGGGTTGTCGCTCGCGCGCCTGCCCGCACCACTCCGGCCCTTGTGGGTCGGGTCGCCGCTTGCGCGTCGATGCCCTCGTCTCCCGCCGGTCTTGGCCGGGTCTCGTCGGAGGGACGGTCCCTCGGACGGAAGCAACGGAGATTTGATCATGCAGAACATCGTCATTCTTGCCGGCAATATCGGCATGGATCCGGAGAGCCGCACCACCCAGGGCGGGACCCGCATCACCCACTTCACCCTGGCGACCTCGCGTCCCCGCTATTCGGAAGGCAAGGTCGTTCGCGATGAGAAAGGCTACCGCGTCCAGGACACCGAATGGCATCGGATCACCGCGTTCAATGGCCTCGGCAAGACCGTGCAGGAGCATTGCACCAAGGGCATGAAGCTGCTGGTGCGCGGCCGCATCCATTACAGCGAATGGACCGATGGCGACGGCGTCGAGCGCTACGGCACCGAGATCATCGCCGAGACGATCGACTTCCTCAGCCGGGCGAAATCGAAGTCCGACGAGGCCGGCGACCCTGATCCTGAGCTCGACGACGACGTGCCCTTCTGACCCCCGGATCCCCGCGCGCTTGTGGCGCGCGGGGGCATCCAGCGGCGAGCCGGATTTGCCATAGCTCGCGAGGGATTTTGCAGGCGGGGGCGTCTGCACTATCCGCTTTCCGTCGCATGGGATCGAAGATCGCATACCACACCGACCTCAACGAGGCCACGCTCAAAAATACGCCGCGCGGTCCGATATGGGTCCTCAAGGCGCGGGGCGGAAGCGAAAGCTGGTGGAACGCCTACACTGGCGAAAATGTCGATGAGATCAGTCTGGCAGACTCTCGGCGCTATGCTCTGATGTCCTACAAAGGATCCGGCAGGCTGCAGGCGGTCGACTATCAGGAAACGGCGCCCGAGGAAGCGCAGGTCGGCGGGCCGCTGTGGCGCGCCAGCTTCGCCGACAAGGAGCATAGTCGCCTCTATCTGGATCCGTTCACCGGAGAGGTGCTCAGTCGCCGTTCGGACCTGTGGGACTTCTATGATTTCTTTTACAAAATCCATATCATGAACCTTGGCGCCTCGCGCAGTTACAACCATCCACTGATCGTTGTCGCTGCATCGGCGACGTTGCTCATCGTGGTCACCGGGATCGTCATTCTGTTTTATCGCCTTGCGAAGGATCTCAAACGACTGCTGACGAAACGTCGCGCATCAAGGCCTGCGACCTGAGGTCATCGCGCTGCGACGGGCTCACTTGCCGATCCACTCCGGTTCGGCTGTGGCCGCGCAATTCTGATCGTCGCTCGGCCCGCCGTGCCCACGGGCAGCGCGAGCAGATGAGCCGCCGTATCTTCGCGGTCGGGTAATGTCGCGGGGTGCGATGGAGCTTGCTGTGTCCTGATCGGCGCGCGGGCGGGCAACGCGCGCCTCGCACGATCACACGCGCAGCAGTCGCCCCACCGCCCGCATGATCGTCGCCCTGCGCGCCGCATGCTCGGTAGCGTCGCGTGCGGCTCCGGTCATGCACCAGAGCTGGGTGAGGGCGGCGACAAGCCGGACGACGTCCATGGGCGTGAAGTCGGCGACGATCCGCCCCTCGGCCTGCGCCGCTGCGATCCCGTCCAGCTTCTCCCCGAGAAGGACCTCGCCGGCCGGGAGCATCAGAACATCCTGGCCACGCTCCAAATGATGCCAGGTCAGCAGCCTCCACAAGCGCGGGCGCTCGACCAGCAAGTCATAGGTGCGCCCCGCATAACCCTCAAGATCATTGGGATCGAAGCGATCGGCCTGCGCCGCGTCCATCACTTCCTGCGTCAGCGCGGCATCGAAGAGCGCCTCCTTGTCCCCGAAATAGGTGTAGAGCATCGGCTTGCTGATACCCGCCGCCTGCGCAATGCGATCGATCCGCGCGCCCGCCAGCCCATGGGACGCGAACTCCTCGGTCGCTGCAGCCAGGAGCGTCTCGCGGCTCTGTGCGGCATTCCGCCTGGTTCGTTCCTTCATCACACCTCCCGGCATTGACGCATTCCACATATGAAGTTACCTACCAGTTGGTAATATATGGAGCAGCATATGTCCAATCACTGGTTTCTCACGGGCGCGTCCAGCGGCATTGGCCGCCATCTGGCCGAACTGATCCTGGCCGCGGGCGACGACCTTACCGCGACGGCTCGCAGGCCCGAAAGCCTCGACGACCTTGCGGCGAAATATCCGAGCCAGCTGCGCGTCGAAGCGCTCGACGTCACGGTCAAGGACGATATTGCTGCGGTCGTGGCCCGGGCGCAGGCGCGTCGACCCGTCGATATTCTGGTCAACAACGCCGGCGGCGGCGTGATCGGCGCCACCGAAGAGATGTCGGACGCCGAGGTCGAAGGCCAGATCGCGCTCAATCTCATGGCGCCCATCCACATCACCCGCGCCTTTGTCCCCGCGATGCGCCTGCGCGGGAGCGGCCGGATCATCCAGATCTCCAGCGCCAGCGGTCAGGGCTCGCTTCCGACGAGCAGTCTCTATCATGCGGCCAAATGGGGCCTGGAGGGCTTCAGCGAATGCCTCCGCCAGGAGCTTGAACCCTTCAACCTGTTCGTGACGCTGATCGAGCCGGGTGGCGCGCGCACCAGCTTCAGCCACAACCTGCAATTCGCCAGCGAGATCGCCGCCTATCGCGATACGCCCGCCGGCGATATCCGCAAGATGTTCGAGACCGCCGGAAACGAGCTCTACACGCTCGACCCGCAAAAGATCGCGCAAGCGATCGTCGATGTCGCAACCAGCGACCATCCGCCGCTGCGCGTGACTCTGGGGGGTGACGCTTTCGGCGTTGTCCAGGCGGCGCTGCAATCGCGGCTCGCCTTTCTGCAGTCCCAGGAAGCGCTCGCGCGCTCGGTCGCTTTCGACAGTTGAGCTTTCCCGTCTTCCAGCTTTCGTCTCCGCGCGGTGCGATGCGCCTCACCGGGGCCCGGCAACCCCTGTCGTCAGCGCCGCTATCCGATACTTAGGTATAGCCATCCGACACGATTGCCGAAGCGCCAAACGGGCAATCGCTTGGTACCATCGCAAGAGAGGAAAACCTTCGCGGTCGCCAATCAAGGGTGCGCGGACCTTCGCAGTCTGCGTGCCCTTGATGTGGCAGCGCGCCGCCCAGCCACGCGCGTCATGAACGGGAGCGGCCTTCTGCGAAACCCAACGCTCCGCCGCATCTTCTATAAGCTCTCGCTCGAATTGCTGCGCGCCGCCTTCGTCTTCCTGCGACTGGGGTTAAAGGGCGAGGCGCGCCTGCTTGTGCACGCGTCTCAATGGGCGAGGCACACGGCTTCCGGTCGCCGCCGCAGGTGGCGGCACCGGAAAGTGCCATGAGCGTCGTCGCCGCCTTTCTTTATCACGAGGGCAAACGGCTGCGGCCGGTGACCCTGATCGATCCGGCGTGCGAGCATATCGCCAAGGATGACTTTGTGTGGATCGGCCTCTCCCAGCCCAGCGAAACAGAACTTGCCGACATCGCCGGAAATTACGGCCTTCACCCGCTTGCCGTGGAAGATGCCGGCAACGGCCACCAGATTTCCAAGCTCGACGTCTACGGTGACCAGTTGTTCATCGTCGCCAGGACGGCACATCTTGAAGGCGATCATATCGCCTACGGCTCCACCGCGATTTTCCTGGGCAAGAATTTCCTCATCACCGTTCGGCAGGGTTCGGCACGCTCGCACAGCGAGCTTCGCGCGCATCTCGAAATCACGCCGGACCTGCTGCGCGAGGGCCCGGACTATGTGCTCCATGCCATTCTGGACTTCATCGTCGATGGCTATTTCCCGATCGTCGAGGCGATCGAGGAGGACGTCCTCAAGATGGAGCAGCGCATGCTTGCAGCCTTTCTCACCCGCGAGGAGGTGACCCGGATTTTCACGCTGCGGCGTGAGCTCGTCCGCTTCCAACGCGTGCTCGGACCCATGCTCGAGGTCGGTCGCAAGCTGGTGAACCTGCAGCTTCCGCGGCTTGATGAGGCCTCCAAACCCTATTTCCGTGATTTGCTCGATCACATGCTCCGGGTTGAGAGCGCCATCACCGGCATCCGCGACATCCTGATCTCGGTGTTCGAGGCGAGTCACCTGCTCGAACAGCAGCGCCAGGGTGCGATCACGCGTCAGCTCGCCGCCTGGGCCGCGATCCTCGCGGTGCCTACCGCGATTGCCGGGATCTACGGGATGAACTTCGAGAATATGCCCGAACTGAAGACGCAGTGGGGATATTTCGTCATCCTCGGCGTCATCGCTGCGGTCTGCATCGGACTCTACATCCGGTTCAAACGCAACCACTGGCTTTGACGTCGCTGACCGCTGTCCACATCGCGCAGGGCTGAGGCCGCCGGGGGCAGGTTGCCACAGTTCAATGCTTTCGAAGCGTCTCGGCGCGGTGCCGGTCCAACGCATCGAGCAAAGCCCTGCCGATCAACGGCTTTGCGAGAACGTGATCGAAGCCCGCCTCGGCGGCCCGCGAGGCCAGCAGCGTGTCGTGAAAGCCTGAGATCATGATGGCCCGTCCCGACCATCCGATCTCGCGAAAGTGACGCAGCATCGCGAATCCGTCGATGTCGGGCATGCGATAGTCGAGGATGACGCAGTCCGCCTCCTTCGCGCGGGGGTCGGCCAACAGCGCGCGGCCGGTCGTATATCCCCACACGGCATAGCCGCGCGATCTCAGCAGCAGCTGGAGGCCACGCCGCACGCCGGGATCGTCGTCGGAGACGAGGATGGTGTATCTGCCATCATGCTGGGTGGAACGGACCGATGGCATTGCGAGAAGCGGACACCCGTGTGACGATTGCACCATCGATCGCATATCGCGCCTCGTCCCGTCGCTACGTAGAGGTCGCAGTCACTTCGGCTTGCGGCCCATGCCCGCGGCAAAGGCGATCCGCAGGGCTTCGGACAGATTGCGGACCTCGAGCTTGGCCATCAGGCTCGCGCGATGGACCTCGACCGTTCGCGATGAACAGCCCAGATCATAGGCGATCGTCTTGTTGGGCAGGCCGTTGGCCAGCCTTTCGAGCACTTCCCGCTCCCGGGGCGTCAGTGCAGCGACCCGCACCCCTGCTTCGGACGTTTCCAGGGTACGAAGGTCGACATCGTCGAGACGCGCGAACGCGCGGCTGACGGCGCCGAGCAGGGCGGCTTTCTCGAAGGGTTTCTCGAGAAAGTCGACCGCGCCGCCTTTCATGGCCTGCACCGCAACCGACACGTCGCCATGGCCGGTCAGGACGATGACCGGCATGTTGACCCCGCGTGCTGCCATGGCGGCCTGAACCTCGAGACCGTCCATCTCGGGCATGCGCACGTCGAGGATGACGCAGCCGACGGCCGCCGACTTCGCCTCCTTGAGAAACTCCACGCCCGAGGCATAGGTCACGACGTCGTAGCCCGCGGTCTTGAGCGCAAAGCTCGCCGCCTTGCGGATGCTCTCCTCGTCGTCGACCAGATGGATGACGCGTCTATCCCCCATGTTCCTCCTCCGCCCGCGCATGGATCAAGGTAAAATGAAAGCGCGCGCCGCCGCGGTCGGGGCGCTCCATCCAGATACGGCCCCCATGCGCTTCGATGATGGTCCGGCAGATCGAAAGGCCGAGGCCCATGCCGTCGGCCTTTGTCGACTTGAACGCCGTGAAGAGCTGCTCCCGGACCTCGTCGGCGATGCCGGGGCCGGTATCCTCCACGGTCACCTCGATCAGCCCGTCAGGGCGCAACCTGGTCGCCACCTTGAGGTCGCGAACCGGACACTCCGCCATCGCCTCGATGGCATTGCGCATCAGGTTGACCAGCACCTGCTGGATCTGCACCCTGTCGACGAGGACCGGCGTCGCGGCGGGATCGACCGCGAAAAAGCTGCGTATGCCGCGCTCGCGTGCGCCGACCAGCGCGAGCTGGCTCGCCTCGGCGATGACCTGCGGCAGCTCGTGGAGGCTCTTGTCGACCTCGCCGCGGGCGACGAAATCGCGCAGGCGCCGGA